>CAIYRG010000001.1 GCA_903928515.1 uncultured Alphaproteobacteria bacterium
GTCACCGACAGCCAGATTTTCGGCAGGCCTAATGTGTTGCGCAGTTCGCCGAGGAAATTGACGGTGTCGTCTTCCAGCGGCGTGGTGTCGTCCTCTTTAACAAGTCCCGCGGACATTTGCGCGGCTGCGCGCTCGGCATATGTCGCGGCGTAGGTGGCGAGTTCGTGCTGGGCACGCAGCACCGTGTCGGCGCGCTCCGTCACGGAAATCCAGATGTAAGCACCCCAGAAAGCCGCCAGAAGGAGGAAGATCATCAAGGCAACAGTCTGGCTTTGGCCGTAAAGACGGCGTTCGCCGAGACGATGCAGAATTTGGGAACCAGTCATAGGGCGCTCCTCACGGACGTTACGGAGATCATCCGCCGTCCCGTTTTCAGGTGCCCCAATGTGAAGAGACTAGATAGGTTACGCTAACACGGCGTTAAGCCGAGTTTCATGCGTTAACGCCGCGCGAATGATGCGCATCGAAACTCTCGCATCACGGGTTTCGCGAGCGCTTGGGCGGTTGTGCAATCGGCGCAGATTTCTGCGGCTGATCGAGAATCTTGGCAATAACGCCGAGTTCTTCGGCAACATGCGCCAAGGGTTTGCCGCACTCTTTGGCGATGACGACGTATTTGTTCCCTTGCACCTGCTTGATGCTTTCGGGAATTTCCGTTTTCAGATCGACGTTCGTGCCGGAGCCTTCGATCCGCCCGACATAATAGAGCGTCAGAGCCTTGCTTGAGTCCTGCAAAGCCGGATCGGGCGATGTGCCCATGATGATGGCAACGGCCACACACAGAAGATCGTCAGCCGTGGTGAGCGCCGGCGGCGCGGCTTCATCGGCAGAGACGGCGCTGGGCATCGCCAATAGCAATGATGCGAGGCCCGTGATCACAATCTTGCGCATAACCTGCCCTGCCACTTTCACTGTCGATGACTAAACTTCGGAATTGATAGCCGGACGCCCGGCTCGGCGACACCAATTTTCCCAGGCGCGATTGATGGTGTAATCCGCCGTGCGGCCGATGATCTTATCCACTTCGCCAGAGGTCAGGAAATTCACCTCCCCCATGCTCATCGCCTGCATCTGCAGCTTGGCGTTCACTTCCAAATAGATCGATACGAACACCGCGTGGCGAAGGCTTCTGCCAGCCACCACGGCGCCATGGCCACGCATGAGAACCGTGCGGTCGTCCGCCATGTATTTGGCGAGGTCGCGGCCCATCTCCATATTCTCGACCAGCAGATTCGTATCGCCGAAATGATCGTGCGAATCCCACACGCGCACTTGGTGCCCGATAGAAGCCCCCATATGCAGAACCGGCTTTAATGTGTGCTTGGTGATGCCGAACGGGATGACGCTGGGACTGTGGTTGTGGACCACGGCCACCACATCGGGGCGCGCTTCATAAACCGCACCGTGGATGAAGCGTTCGAGATAGGGCTTACGGCCACGACCATCGATCTCTTGACAGTCGAGCGTGAACTCCATGATGTCCGGCAGTTCGATGCAATCGGGTGCACGCGCCCGTGACAGCAAGAAATGTTGCGGGTTGTCCGGATGGCGAACGCTCACATGGCCGAAGGAATCGACCACGCCTTCATGCGCCAGGATACGATTGGCGGTAACGAGGTCTTCCAGCAATTCATCCCATTTCGACATGACGCCCTCTCAATGCCCCGTCGCCATCGCGGCAAGATGCGCAGGCTCGGCGGGTTCGGTTTGGCCCCGCCATGCGATGTGCATGTCCGGGCGCAGCAGGATAAAATCGTAACCGTAAAGCGCACGCGCACGTTTGCCCGGCACGTTGATCATGCGGAACGGCGCCTCGTGCTTGGCGAAGGCCGCGTTTAGGGATTCTCCAGAAACAGCGCGGCCGCTCAAATTCAACAGCGTGAAACCGTGATCGAAACCGATGCGATCCTGCATCGCCGTGCCGTCTTCCAACCAGACATGCGGCAGACGCGCGCCCGGCCACGTGCTGGGGCGATAGACCATGAAATCGGGCTCCGGCGCTTCGCCATTTTCTTCGGCGACGATAGGCGAATTGCCATAGCGATAGCCAAGCTCTGCGCCGATCATCTCGTTGGATTTGCGCTGCTCGACATCGGCCACCGCGATGAGATTGGCGCGCGCGGCTTCGCCTTCCGGTGTGCTGTCGGCGATCTCAGGCCTGTATTGCGAACGCCATTTGCGACGCCCGCGTGACGCGAAGGTGGACGCCGCGACATTGCGTTCGCCGATTTGGCGGCGCTCGACTTCATAGGAAGCGAGCAAATTCGGGCCACCCCAGCCTTTCAGCGTGGCGGCCAATTTCCACGACAGATCGACCGCGTCACCGACGCCGGTGTTCATGCCCAACCCGCCCGTGGGGATCACCAGATGAGCGGCGTCGCCTGCCAAGAACACACGGCCCGTGCCATAGGAATCCGCGA
>CAIYRG010000002.1 GCA_903928515.1 uncultured Alphaproteobacteria bacterium
ATCACTTCCTGCGCGGCCTTCACGATGGTCTCGCCGATCTTCGGTTCGAGAATGCCCAGCGCCATGTTGGTTTCCGCACAGGCGCGTTTCACGATGCCGAGCGCGCGGACGATGGGAAGCGGCTGCTTCTCCCAGCCGATCTTGAAGTTGCCCAGCGAGCGCTGCGCCTGCGCGCCCCAATAGCGGTCGGCGGCGACCTGGATGGGGCCGAACGTGTCGGTTTCGGTGCGCGTTGCGGGGGGCAGTGCCATGCGTCAACTCCGGATAAGCGAAAGCGCGGGCTGTGTACGGCAAGCGGCCCGGCCAGACAACAGTCAGACCAGCTAAGCGGAAAGCGCCTTAGTGCGAGGCGGAAATGCCGCCGAGAAGGGTCGTGACGGTGAGCAGGATGGTGGCGCCGGCCACCACGATGCCGATGGCCGAGAAAAGGGGCTTCGCGGTTTTGTCGCGCGCCCCGGCGATACCGAGCCCGAGGGCCAGCAAATCCATGAACCAGACAAACACGAAGATGGCGCCGATCAGGGCTTGCAGAATGGCCGATGGCGGGAGCATCGCGAGATAGGTGCCGAACAGATAGTTCAACAGGCCGATGGCCGCGGCGATCAACGCAACGGTGAAGGATACGATGCCGAAGGCGTTGTGCACACGCACGGCGACGGGGATTTCCCCAATGGTGTCAGTGGTCGTCATGTTGTCCCCTCAGAAAGGTGCTTTTTCGCGCCGATTATTTTTTTCGGAATTTGTCCAGGCTCACCACCGCGCCGGGCTCTTTCGGCGTGGAGTCCTCAGGCGCAGCCGGCTTCTCGGCCGGTTGCTGCAGGGTCTCGATCTTGGCCGGTGTTCCCACGGCCTGCGGTGCTTGGGCATCGGTCGCGGTGTCGGATTGGAATTGCAGGCCGAAATTCGCGCCCTTGTCGACGAAGGCGGTGAGGGCGGCATACGGCACATGCAGCGTGGCCGGAATCTTGCGGAAATTCAGCGCGACTTCGAAATAGTCGTCCTCCACCTTCAGGCCCCAGAACTGGTTCTCCAGAACGATGGTGATATCGACCGGATATTGCTCTTTGAGGAAATCCGGGATGTCGACGCCGGGAAAATGCGTTTTGAACGAGACGAAAAAGTGGTGGCCGCCGATGAGCCCCTTCTTTTCCACAAAGCGCAGCGCCTCGCGCACGATGGTGCGCATCGCATTGTCGGCGAGCTGTTGGTAACCGATGTAGTCCTTTGCCATGGCGCGAAATTAAGCCCGCGGCGCTTCGAGTCAATTGCAACCATGAAACCCTTGCCGCCCAAGCCCTTGGCGCGTATTCGGGAAAGGCAGGTGTTTGTGGAAAAACAGCAATTGTGACGCAGGGCGATTCCGCCGAAATACCGGTTCCGCTGGGTGCGGCCGAGGGCACGGCTGCCGCGCCCCCGTCGCTGCCTGAGGAAGAATCGCGGGTTCTGAACGCGCGCCAGCCCATCAGCCGCGTCTTCCGCCACCGCAATTACCGGCTGTATTTCACCGGCCAGCTCACTTCGCTCCTAGGCACCTGGATGCAGACGGTGGCCCAGGGCTGGCTGGTTTATGACCTGACGCATTCCGCCTGGCTGCTCGGCCTGACCACTTTTGTCAGCCAGATTCCGATTCTTTTCGGCTCGGCTTATGGCGGCGCGCTGGCGGACATGCTGCCCAAGCGCGATCTGCTGATCGCGACGCAGATCGCCTTCGCAATCCAGGCCGCGATTCTCACCGCACTCACGATGACGGGCACCGTGCAGGTCTGGCATGTGATCGTGCTGGGGCTGGTGATGGGCGCGATCACCGCGGTCGACATGCCCACGCGGCAGAGCTTCACCATCGAGTTGGTCGGGCGCACCGATCTGCGCCACGCCATCGCGCTGAATTCGATCATGTTCAACGCAGCGCGCATCGTCGGGCCCAGCGCCGCCGGTATCCTGCTGGCGTTTACCGGCGTGGGCGTGTGTTTTCTCATCAATACGATCAGCTTCGTGGCGATGTTGTGCGCGCTGTGGATGATGAAGCTGGAGCCGTTGCCGCCCCGGCCCAAGCGCTCGGCGCTGAACGATACTCGTGACGGCTTTCGCTATGTTTCCAACCATGCGCCGATCAAGGCCGCACTGGTGCTGTTGGCAGCGTGCAATCTATTCGGCGGCGCCTATATCGCGCTGATGCCTGTGTTCGCCAGCGATGTGCTCCACCAGGGGAGTCAAGGTCTGGGCTTTCTGATGACGGCGACGGGCTCGGGCGCGTTGCTCGGCGCCTATGTCATGACGCATATCCCGGAGCGTTCGCTGGCCCGCGCGTTGGTGGCGAATGCCGTGATCTTCGGCGTGACGCTGGTGCTGTTCTCGCAATCGGAAAATTATCTGGTGTCGCTGGGGCTGCTGATCCCGGTCGCGTTCGCGCTGATGTTGCAGGCCTCCACCACCAACGCTTTCATCCAGACGAATTGCGACGAAGACATGCGCGGTCGCGTGATGGCGTTCTTCGCGATGGCGACGCAGGGCACCGTGCCGATCGGCGCGCTTATCATGGGCTGGCTGGCGGATCGTGTGGGCGCACCGTTGGCGGTGACGCTGGGTGGAGCAGGGTGTTTGATCGGCGCGGTGTATGCCTATTGGCGCGGGCACCTGCGGGCACACGCTTCGACGCGCTAGCGCCCGTCCGTGCTGAAGAAAAAATAATCCGGCGGTGTCGGGCCCCAGAGATACAGCCCGCTATCAGGCTTGTGATGGCCCTCGGCCCAATCGTGATCGGCCGGGATGTAATCGATGTCGTAGGCGTATTCGCAGAAGCCGCCCCACGGATCGCGCACATAGTGGAAATAATTGGAGCCCAGCACGTGGCGGCCCAGGCCCCAGCCTTCGCGCCAGCCGTTGTCGGCCATGTGCATCGCGCCTTGGCCGACTTCGTGGATAGAGCCGGTGATCCAACTGCAATGGTGAAAGCCGGCGTTCTGATCCCGCACCATGCCGACGACATGGTGATCGCAGCCATGCACGCCATGCAGAAACGCGGATTCGCCGGATTCGTCGCTCAAGCGCAGGCCCAGCGTCTTCATATAGAAGGCGGTCGTTTTGGGAAGATCGCGCGCAAACAGCAAACAATGCGTCAGGCGTGATGGGAAAACGGGCGGCGCTGTCCCGCGCACCGGCGCGCCCTGCATGCCGGGTTTCGGGCGTTCGGCCCATTCGCTGTGTGGAGATTTGCCGTCGGCGGAGACTTTCTCGGCGGCTCTGATCTCGAATGTCAGGCCGTTGTTTTCAAAGAACCATAGGCTCTCAGCCTCTGCATTCGCGGGCGCGCGTAAGATTTCGGCATCGGCTTTTTTCAAATTCTCGGCGAAGCGCGGCATGTCGTCGGCGAACGCGCCGAAGGAGAGATGATCCAGTTTTTTGGTTTTGCCTTCGCGCAGGATTGCCCAGCGATGCGGATGGCCGAAGGTATAGATGCCAAGGCCTTGCGGCTCGTTGCGCACATCCAAGCCGAACGTGCCGTAGAAGCGTTTGGCTTCGTCCAGGCTCGGCACCGTCATGGCGAAATGGTCGAGCGAGTGCACGCCCACGACTCCGGGACGGCGGTTTGGGATGGGCGAGGGCGCGTCAGTCATGGACGGAGTGTAGCAAAGAAGAGGAGCGAGGGCGCGGTGACCACCGGCTTCGCCGGCACAGCTTTTCTAAGTCGCTGCGCCCCTAAGAAAAGCTAGTGAGGTGGGGGGCTTCTGTTGCCCGGCGCCCCCCGAGCCGCGCTTACCTATTAGGCAGCGAGGGCCATTTCATTATCGTTGGCACCTGTACAATAGCCCGATAACGGCGGAACCATACCGGGCAAAAGGACAGCCTTTACACGTCCGTCGATCCTGTTTCGCCCCCACAGGTGCCCGCCAAATCCTAGCCTAGGATGAGGTTCCGACGGGCACTTGGTGGAGGCGCCGGGTACCGCCCCCGGGTCCGGGCCGCTTATTACGAAGCCGTTTATCGCCATAGTCAGCTTGCGCTGACGCACCCTATATAGGGTGTCGCAGTTAAGAATTGAAGCGCCCAATTCCTGGCGGTTCCTTGGCTGTTGAAATCTCTTCAGCACTCTCCGCTGGGCGTGAGCGCGCGCTACTATGGCGAACGAATCCAGGACTTTTTTTATGCGCCAATATCACGACCTCATGGAACGCGTGCTTTCGCACGGTATCGAGAAGCACGACCGCACCGGCACGGGCACGCTGTCGGTGTTCGGCCATCAGATGCGCTTCGATTTGGCGGAAGGCTTTCCGCTCGTCACCACGAAGAAGCTGCATCTCAAATCCATCGTCCACGAATTGCTGTGGTTCCTGAAAGGCGAAACCAATATCGCCTATCTGAAAGAGAACGGCGTTTCGATCTGGGATGAGTGGGCGGATGCGAGCGGCAATCTGGGGCCGGTATACGGTCACCAATGGCGCTCTTGGCCGGATAACCAAGGCGGCACTATCGACCAGATCAGCGATGTGATCGCGCAGATCAAACGCAACCCGGATTCGCGGCGGTTGATGGTGACGGCGTGGAATCCGGCGGACGTGCCGAAGATGGCGCTGCCGCCATGCCATGCGCTGTTTCAGTTCTGGATCGGTGGCGGAAAATTGTCGTGCCAGCTCTATCAGCGCTCGGCCGATATTTTCTTAGGGGTGCCTTTCAACATCGCATCTTACGCATTGCTGACGCTGATGGTCGCGCAGGTGACGGGTTACAAACCCGGTGAGTTCATCCACACGCTGGGCGATGCGCATTTGTATTTGAATCACCTCGATC
>CAIYRG010000003.1 GCA_903928515.1 uncultured Alphaproteobacteria bacterium
AAACCGGTGCCTTCAGCCTCTCGGCCACAGTTCCATTCCACAACTTCAGCGCAAGGCTGAAGGCTAACGTCAAAGCTCGCTCGCTTTCGCTCGCGCTGGGCAGCCTTTCGGCCGCAACTCTCCCAACCAGGCAAACGGGCTGAAGACCCTATCCCGGCAGGAGGGAGGCTTTTGAGCGGTTTTTGTCCCCGCCTGCAAGCCTCTTTGTGGCATCGCTGCCGCCGGGCGTGATCCGCCCCAATCCTACCCCCGTATAAGGACCCGGAAATGACGTGGAAAGGGAGGGGAGCCCCATGTCCAACGGATTGAAACTTTGCCTGCGTTTCTTCGACGAGGTCTGCAATGGCACGAACTATCCGGCTGCCGACCAACTCTTCGATGCCGTCCATATCTATCATGACCCGTCCAACCCAGGCACCGCCAAGGGCCCAAGGGGCATCAAGGACGTCATTGGCGTCTATCATGTGGCGATGGCGGATTCACATTGGGACATCAAAGAGATGTTCGAAGCGGGCGATCGCGTGGTCGCGCGATGGACGGGACGCGGCACGCACACGGCCAATTTGATGGGCATCCCGGCCACAGGTCGCAGAGTCGAAATCGCGGGAATTTGGGTCTTCTGCATTCGCGGCGGGAAGATCATCGAGAGTTGGAATTGCTGGGACACGCTCGGCATGCTGCAGCAATTGGGCATCGTTCCGCCGCTGACACCGCCAACCCTGGTGTAGTGCGCGCCAAGACTGGGCCCCGCGTCTCTCTTTGCGCGGCCGAGTGACAGCGCCAACAACAGCCGCCAATTCCTCACATAACGCCCACACTTCGTTGCATTCGGCCGCGAGGTGCTGATCGTGTTTGCCTTCGCGCGAAGGCTTCACAATGGGCGAAAGATGAAAAAGACGAAGGACAAAATTCCGCCCCGGTTCTTTGTCAAAAAATTTCCTGCGAAACTGAGCCCTTGAGCAAATTTTCCGCAAAGCGATCAGAACCGACAAGCGGCAGTTTGGTTTCCTTGTTGTGCGCCGTTTCGAATGGGTTTTTCCGTTCAGGCACGGTTCATCCGGCGCTCTCTAAAACGCGCCGAGCAATTCGGAGGAATTCACGATGTTGAAATTGCGTCATCTGCTCGCAACCGTGGCGCTGGGCGCCGGGTTGGCGGCGGCGCTGCCTGCGGTCTCCAGCCAGGCCGCGCAGGCCTTCTTGCATGCGCGCGGAAACGGCGGCGGGCATGGACCTGTCGGTGGACGTGGGCCGGTTGGCGGCCATCTGCCCGCCGGCGGCAATTGGGTGCACACATGGCATGGTGGCCATTACGGCTGGTGGTATTCGGGTCCGGGCTTTTGGTACGCGTATCCCTATTCGTATTATTACGGTTCTCCGTACGGCTATCCGTATCCGTACCCCGATCCCGCCTATGCCTATCCGCCGCCGGATGCCTACGGCCCAGGCCCCGACAATTATGGCCCGCCGTCGGGTTACGGTCAGCAAGGCTATGGATCACAGGGGTATGGCCCGCAGGGCGACGAAGATGATCAGGATGCGGACGATCAGGGGCCGACGCAAAACTGGTACTACTGCGACGCGTCCAAAGCGTATTACCCCTATGTGAAAGACTGCCAGAGCGGCTGGCGGGAAGTTGCACCACAACCGCCCCAAGGCCCTGCCACGCGTCCGCCGGCCAACACGCAACGTTGAACACAAGAACAACAAAGGTGAATGCTATGCGTAACAACAAACCTCTGGCGCTTTTGATCGGCGCGTTGGCCTTGGCGGGCTGCGCGCAGCAGCCGCTCGGCCCGATGGTGCGCGTCATGCCGGGACAGAACAAACCGTTCGATGTCTTCCAGCGCGACCAATATGATTGCAAAGCCTATGCGAACGATCAGGTCGCCGGCGCTTCGCAATCGGCAAACAACAAAGCTGTCGGCGCAACCGCCGTCGGCGCGCTGCTCGGATTGGGCATCGGCGCTGCGACGGGCGGCGGACGTTCCGCCGTTACGGGCGCAGCCATCGGCGGCACAGCCGGTGCGGCAGTGGGCGCCAGCGAATCCGATCGCGCCAATTACGGCATCCAGCGCCGTTACGACGACGCCTACGCCGAGTGTATGTATTCGAAGGGCAATCAGGTGCCGGGCTATGATCGCGGTTACAGCCGCCGCGACGGGCCGGACTATCGCGACGCACCGCCGCCTCCCCCGCCACCTTCGCGGTAAGATCGCCTCTCAAACCTGCAAAGCCCTCCCGGTTCGTTCCGCGAGGGCTTTTTTCTGCCCATTTTTCCGTTTTTGCCTGAGTTCTCAATTTTTCCCTGAGTCCCCAGTTTTCGTTGGAGCCATGGGTGCTTTGCGGGGACGGCCTTGCTAAAGCACCCGCGCAAGGCTCACGCAGGCATGGAACGTTTACGCCCGCGCGCCGTTGGCCACGTACCGTTGGATACCCCATGACATCTTCCAAAACCGATATCGACGGCTTGGCCATTCCGCGCCGCTATTGGGCGGTGCTCACCATCGCGCTTGGCATCATCATGTCGGTGATGGATGGCGCCATCGCCAACGTGGCGCTGCCCACCATCGCGCAAGATTTGCACGCGAGCCCCTCATTCTCCATCTGGATCGTCAACGGCTATCAGCTCGCCGTCACCATATCGTTGCTGCCGCTAGCCTCGTTGGGCGAAATCGCCGGGTATCGCCGGGTGTATCTCGCGGGCCTGGTGCTGTTCACCGTCGCATCGTTTCTCTGCGCGATCTCCCACACGCTGACGGCACTCACCATCTCGCGCATCATTCAAGGATTCGGCGCGGCGGGTATCATGAGCGTCAACTCCGCGCTCGTGCGTTTCACCTATCCGCACAGCATGCTGGGCCGAGGCATCGGCTACAACGCCTTCATCGTGGCGATGTCCGCCGCCATTGGTCCGACCGTGGCGTCCGGCATTCTCGCCTTCGGCAATTGGCCGTGGCTGTTCGCCATCAACATTCCGTTCGGCTTCATCGCCTTTGCCATCGGTTCCTATGCGTTGCCGCACGTGCCGCGGGCCAGCCACATGTTCGATTGGCCCAGCGCCATTTTGTGCGCGCTCGCTTTCGGGATCGGCATTGCCGCAATCGACAGTCTCGGACATGGCGAACGGCCGGTTTATTATCTGTCCGAATTCGCCATCGCGGCAGTGGCAAGCGTCCTTCTTGTGCGCCGCCAACACGACGCGCCCTCGCCTCTGCTGCCGATCGATTTGCTCCGCATTCCAATTTTCGCGTTGTCGATCTGCACTTCGATTGCCTCGTTCTGCGCCCAGATGCTGGCCTATGTGGCGCTCCCCTTTTATCTGCAGGGGCGCTTCGGATTTTCCGCGGTCGAGATCGGTCTTTTGATCACGCCGTGGCCCATTGCCATCGGCCTCACCGCACCGGTCGCCGGCTGGTTGGTGGAACGGTACTCGGCGGGATTGCTCGGTGGCGCAGGACTGGTGATATTCGCCGCCGGCCTTTTGTCGCTGGTCTTTCTTCCCACGCACCCGACCTTCGCCGACGTCGCTTGGCGCATGGCGTTGTCCGGTGCGGGCTTTGGCTTCTTTCAATCCCCCAACAACCGCACGCTGATCGCAGCCGCCCCACGCGAGCGCAGCGGCGGCGCCAGCGGCATGCTGGGCACCGCGCGGCTTCTCGGCCAAACCATCGGTGCGGCGTTCGTCGCCATGCTTCTGGCGCGCTTTCCGGTGGATGGTACGCAATTCGCGATTGCCAGCGGCGTGGGCGTGGCGCTGTTCGGCGCGGGCCTAAGCTTGCTGCGCCTGTCGTCCAGCGGCGCGCAGGGCGCTGAGATCATCCGCATTCGCGATGGCCAGCGCCGATCGGGCGAATAAGCCCCCAGAACAATTCCTGGAACAATTCCTTCCTGGTCATTGTGCCAGTCTTGGGCTACTCAGCCGCACACGCGTTCAGGCAGACAGAAAGGCGGGTCATCGTCATGGCCATGAAAAAGAAAAACTCTCTGCCGCCGCCCTACGCCGAGCTGACGAAAGATCAGCGTTTCGCCGGCACCTATGAAGTGCTCGTTCCTGTTGTGGGCCGCGTGCGTCCGCAACGCGTGCCGCTGCAGTTCGACAGCCTGGAAAAAGCGGAACACTGGATTCACAGCCCGGACGGCAAAGAGATGATCGAGCGAATTCTTTCCGGCGAGCAAGACTGATCTTTCGTGTGAGAAGATTGGTCGTTTTCCAATGTGCGCGGCTTTTGGCGCATTTCAAGGTTAACGGTTTATTGCCGCATTCCATTAGGGCTTCGTTTTGACAACGCCATTTTAAGGCGTTGCTCCGCAAAGTGCTGCTTATTCGGGCGCATTTTCACAGCGGTTTCTCATGACAGCCATGCCTTCGGATGCAAACGAGACGTTGCGCGAGATCCCATTCATATCCGCGCGCTCACTCGGTCACATTGCCTTCGTCTTCTCGGTCGTATTCGCGACATCGCTGATCGGATTCATGATCACGGCCTATATCGGCCGCATTGCCGCGATTGGGATCATGAACCCGCTGATGGTGGCGTTCTGCCTGCGCGCACCGACGCGCCGCTGGCCGCAAATCCTCATCGCCGGGTTCTTTGGAAGCTTCGCGGCGCATCTCGTCTCGCACGGCCCCTATGGCGGCTCGCTGGTGGGCGCATCCTATCTTTCCGCCGCCCGTATTCTCGAGATCGCCCTCGTTGCGTTGCCGCTGCGACTTCTCGACTTCGATCGGGATCTGACGCGCACAAAACCGCTTTGCATGTTCTATGCGTCGGCGTTGGGTTTTGGTCCGGTGATTTCGTCCTTCGTCGCGAGCGCGTATCTGCGCAGCGTGGATGGCCATCCTATACTCAGCGCCGCCATCAATTGGTACGCGTCCGACGCGCTCGGTCTCGTCACCATCACCCCGCTTTTCGTTGCGGTAAAATGGGCGGATTTCCGTCGGCTGTTCTTCGGCAAAGCCGGTGTTGTGAACCTCCTCATCATGGCCGCCGTCACCGGCCTTTTCATCCATGTGTTCTTTTTTGCCTATTATCCCATCCTGTTCTCTGTCGTCCTCGCGCTGATCGTCGTGGCGTTTCGCATGGGCTTCGCCGGCGGCACACTTGCCTTGGTCATTCTGTCCGCGCTTCTGATGTACGCCAGCATTCAGGGCCACGGTCCGATGGTGTTCATCGCCGGCTCGAAACGCGAAGCGATCTATCTGACGCAGTTCTTCTTGGCGACGATGAGCCTCACGGTGCTGCAAACCGCGGCCGTGCTGGAGTCTCGCAAGCGTTTGGAAAACGCCTTGCGGGAATCGGGTGAGGCGCATCGTGCCGCGCGCGAACTGGCCGAAATTGCGTCGCGCGCCAAATCCACCTTCCTCGCCAACATGAGTCACGAACTGCGCACGCCGCTGAATGCGGTTCTCGGTTTCTCGGAGCTGCTGGAGCGCGAAACCTTCGGGCCGCTCGGTGCCGCGCAATACAAGGGCTACGCCAGCAGCATCCACGCCAGCGGCGAGCATTTGCTGCTGCTCATCAACGATGTGCTCGATCTCGCCCGTCTCGATGCCGACAAATCCCAACTCCGCGAAGATGTCTTCGACGTGGAGGAAATCCTGGCGGAAGCGGTCTCCATGATGCGCCTTCAGGCCGAGCGCGGCGATGTCAGCCTTACGCTGCAGCGCGGTGAAGGAATCGAAACCTACGCCGACCGGCGAAGGATTTTGCAAATCATCCTCAATCTGCTCTCCAACGCCATCAAGTTCACGCCCGCCAAAGGCCATGTCCGCGTCGTCGCGCGGCGGCTGGACGACTCGTTGCAAATTGTGATTTCAGACACCGGAATTGGTATTGCGGCTGCCGATATGGCCACGGTTTTCACGCCTTTCGGCCAGGTCGACAGCCGTATGGCGCGCAAATACCAGGGCGCGGGGCTCGGCGTGCCGCTCGTGAAACGACTCGTCGAACTGCATGGCGGCGATTTCACCCTCACCAGCGCGCCCGGCCAGGGCACCGCAGCGACCGTGACACTGCCGCCGGATCGCGTTTTGTCGCAAAGTGTACCAGCACCGCTTCTGCGTGAAGTCGGGTAAATCCATTGCCCTGATCTTGCGTTTTTTGCCTCAATCCCGCCTTAGCCGTGCGCTAAGATGCGCAAGCCTGAGAGATTTTGTCCTACATAGCTTAGGACCACTTCAAACCAGGCAAACTGGTGGCTATAAGCCAGTATGGAATGGTTCGCGGTCCCGGAGACAACCGGGGTGCGACCTGTGATGGCCGGATAATCAGCGGCCAAGTTGTTAGGGAGGTCACCGGACATGAATCGCAAGCTCATCCAAGGTCTCATCGTCGGCGCCATGATCGCCAGCACGGCAGTGCCCGCAATGGCGCATCATTCTTTTGCGATGTTCGACCGGACAAAAACCATGAAGCTCTCCGGTACGGTCAAGCAATATGACTGGACCAACCCGCACGCTTACATCTGGCTGGATGTCGTCGACAAAGGCGCGACCACCACTTGGGCGATCGAAAGCGCGAGCCCCGGCATTCTGGTGCGTCATGGCTGGACCAAGAGCACGTTGAAGCCCGGCGACAAGGTCGACATCGAGATCAACCCGCTCAAGGACGGACGCGATGGCGGCGCCTTCGTGCGCCTCTACCTCCCCGACGGCACAACGATGACGACGGGTTCGGGCGCGCAAGAGCCGGGCCTCAAGGACAACTAATCCTCAAAGACAACTAAGCCTCAAGACAACGGAGAGCGCGCGAAAGCGCGTTCTTTAGTTTGCGGCCTTCTGCACCCGCGTGAGCGTGCAGAAGCGGTATGGCCCACCGAGATTGGTCTCGAACGTCGCGCACGACGCTGGGTCAAACGTGAAGCCGAACAGCTTCGCATCGCCCTTCGCCCAGTCCATCTCGAATTCCGAGATCAGAAAATACATCTCACCTTTGAAGGCGTCAGAGCGCATGCGCATCTGCGCCGTCATTAGCGTGTGATCGTCGGCGTCCGTCATATAGTTGGAAACACGCAAGACCGGAATCTGCGGCGGCAATTCCGGGATCAAATATGCAAGCGGCATCGTGCCTGTCATCAGGATCATCGTGTTGTCGGGATGCGGGATCACCGGCGCATTGATCATCTGCACATAGGGATCACCCAGCGGCGCGCGTACGCCAAAGCTGTAGAGTCCACCCGCTAAGGCCAGCGCAATCACGACGGCGGCCGCAATCGCACGCCTGCGGAAAGCGAATGGCAGCATCCCAATGGCTGCAACGATCAGCACCGGAGACAATATCTCCAAGCCCACAAGGTAACGGTGCACCGCAAACATGAAGAGCCACGGCACATAACACACCGCGACGAACACGAACAAAATACGCGCCGCCTCACGCGTTACGAAACCGTCGCGCGCCGCGCGTCCCGCAATCCAGAACGCTGTCGCCACCGGAATGGCCACGTAAGAAATGGCGAAAAAGAAGTCGCGGAATGGAACGTCGTCGGCACGCGTCCAATCCAAAAGATACCGAAAAGGAAACGCCAATGCCTGGAACAGTGTTTCAGGCAAGAAGGCGGTGTTGCGGAAATCGCCGGTGCCGACCAGCGGCGAATGGAAGAGCGTGTTGAAATAGGGAAAGAACGGATTCCCCATATTGTGCCACATCACCCAGGCCCAATACGCGCCGAACAGTATCCAGCCCAGCAAGCCACCCACGGCGCCAGCGATGACGCGCGTCGCACGGCTCTTTAAATCTCCCGGAATCACGAATAGCGCCGCTGCGAATCCGATGCAGTAAAACATTTCGACCAGCTTCAAGCCCGCCGCCGAACCGAGAAAAATGCCCGCGATGAAGACGATCAAAGGCCGTCTTGGAGCAGACAGCAGTACCGCCAATCCCGCCAGCACCAGCGTGCTCAACACATTGTCGTAGGCAGTGCGGCCGATCATCGACACCGCCGTCGCGCCGCAACCGCCGGCCAACGCCAAGCCGATGCACAGAAGCCGCCGATGCGGCAGATCATCCGATAGCGACGCGCGCGCGATGAAAAACAGCGCGACGATGTTTAAGCCCTGCACCAAGCCGATCGCGAACACCGCGGCCCACGAACTCACATGCGTCGCCAGCCAATAATAGGGAACGTCAACAACCGGGTTGTAGTAGGTCGGCTGATGCGCAACGGCCATGTCGAAGCCGAGGCGGCCGTTGAGGAACGCATACGCGTTGTACCAATGATAATTCGCGAAATCCCAATCGCCATCCTTGCCTAGCGACACCGCGACCAGCGCCACGACGAGCGGGGCTACGATCAAGAACAGCCATTCGATGCGCGAGAGAGGCGCGCGGCGGTGGGACGAAATAGACGCAGAAGCGTCCTGGGAAAAATCGGTGTTGGTCATCGGTGTATATCGGTTCTCATAAGCGGCGCGAAAAAGCCAGACGGCTTGCACGGGTGCAATGGCCGTATACAGTGCCGTCCAACGAAAATATCAATAGTTTCGGGGAGGGATTCGTGAGCAATCGCAATATGTTGGGCAGCACTTTCACGGGGCGCCGGCAATTTCTGATGGGTGCCGCGGGCTTGGCGATGGCGAGCAGCATTCCCGTTGAACACGCGATGGCCGCAGAAGCCCAGGCCAAGGGTTCGCGCCTCGTCGATGTGCACATCCACTATGGCGGCCGCGAATTCGACGACGCCATGAAGGGCGCTGATGCGTTCGACCCCAAGAACCTCAATACCGTTGTCCAGATCTGTCTCGACAATATGGACAAGGGCGGCTGCGAGATGGGTGTGTTCGGGATGGGCACCGAAGCGCCGTTCAAGGATCTCTCCAAATCCACCGCCATCTGCCGCCAGTTGAACGAGAACATGGCCAAAGCCGTCTCGGACAATCCTAAGCGCTTCCGCTTCATGGCGAGCTTGCCGGTGTGGAATATGGACGACTCGCTGAAGGAAGTGAGCTACGCGCTCGACACGTTGAAGGCGAGCGGCGTGCACATGTTCACGAACTTCCAAGGCAAGAACATGGGCGATCCGTATTACGCGCCGCTGTTCGACGAATTGAATCGCCGGAAAATCGTCGTCAAGACACATCCCAACCCGAATGTGTGCTGCAAAACCAACGGTCTGTCCGCCGGCATCGTCGAACTCGGCACCGACACGATGCGCGCCATCACCACCATGCTGGTCGGCGGCCACGCACACAAATATTCCGACATGAAGATCATCTGGTCACACGAAGGCGGTAGCCTGCTGGCGCTGACGCAGCGGCTCAACGGCATGATGGACGACGACAAAGACGGCAAATTGAAAGCCGCGCTGCCCAACGGACCGGATTTCGAATTGAAGCGCTTCTATTACGACACGGCGCAGGCTTATCACATCTCCACGCTGGCCGCGTCGAAAGCCTTCCTGCCGCTCGACCATGTGCTGTTCGGCACGGACTTTCCGTTCCGCACCTCGTCAGAGACATGGGCCGGCATCACGAAGACCGGCGTCTACTCGGTAGCCGAATTGAAAGCCATCGGCGGCGACAACGCCCGCAAATTGCTGAACCTTCCGGCGTAACGCGCGCAACCCGCGAATATGCGAAAAGCACCCCCACCCGGAGCGCTTCGCGCTCCGACCTCCCCACAAGGGGGAGGTGAATAGGCACCGAGTCCC
>CAIYRG010000004.1 GCA_903928515.1 uncultured Alphaproteobacteria bacterium
AGTCCTCGAAATTATAGCCGTTCCACGGCATGAACGCGACGAGCACGTTCTTACCGAGTGCCAGTTCGCCCAATTGCGTGGACGGACCGTCGGCGATGATGTCGCCCTTCTGCAGCAGATCACCCACCTTCACCAGCGGACGCTGGTTGATGCAGGTGTTCTGGTTCGAACGCTGGAACTTCGCCAAGCGATAGATGTCGACGCCCGGCTTCGTGGAGTCGGCTTCGTCCGTCGCGCGGATAACGATACGCGTGGCGTCCACCTGGTCGACGATGCCCGAACGGCGCGCAGCGATCGCAGCGCCCGAGTCACGCGCCACAACCTCTTCCATGCCGGTGCCGACGAGCGGCGCTTCCGCCTGCAACAACGGCACGGCCTGACGCTGCATGTTGGAGCCCATCAACGCGCGATTGGCGTCGTCGTTCTCGAGGAACGGGATGAGCGCGGCAGCGACCGACACCAACTGCTTCGGCGACACGTCGATGAAATCGACCATCTCCGGCGTCGTCATGATGAAGTTGCCGGCCTTACGGCACGACACCAATTCGTCGATGATGCGGCCGCGGCTGTCGATCGTCGCGTTGGCCTGGGCGATCGTGTACTTCGCCTCTTCCATCGCCGAGAGATAAACGACCTCGTCTGTGACGTGCTTGGTCGTGACCTTGCGGTACGGGCTTTCGATAAAGCCGTATTTGTTCACGCGCGCGAAAGTCGCGAGCGAGTTGATCAGACCGATGTTCGGGCCTTCCGGCGTTTCAATAGGGCAGATACGGCCGTAATGCGTGGGATGCACGTCGCGCACTTCAAAGCCGGCGCGTTCGCGCGTCAGACCGCCAGGTCCAAGGGCCGAGAGACGACGCTTATGCGTCACTTCCGACAGCGGGTTGGTCTGGTCCATGAACTGCGAAAGCTGGCTGGAGCCGAAGAACTCGCGTACCGCAGCCGCCACAGGCTTCGCGTTGATGAGGTCGTGCGGCATCACCGTGTCGATGTCGACCGAGCTCATGCGCTCTTTGATCGCGCGTTCCATGCGCAGCAATCCGATGCGGAACTGATTTTCCATCAGCTCGCCCACCGAACGCACGCGGCGGTTGCCGAGATTGTCGATGTCGTCGATTTCGCCACGGCCGTCGCGGAGATTGGCGAGCGCCTTGACGATGGCGATGATGTCTTCCTTGCGCAGTACGCGCATCGTGTCCGGCGCATCGAGGTTCAGGCGCATGTTCATCTTCACGCGGCCGACGCTCGAAAGATCGTAGCGCTCAGAGTCGAAGAACAATTGGCCGAACAGCGTTTCCGCCGTGTCGATGGTCGGCGGCTCGCCGGGACGCATCACGCGATAGATGTCGATCAACGCTTGTTCGCGGCTGTGGTTTTTGTCCACCGCCATCGTGTTGCGGATGTACGACCCAATGTTGATGTGGTCGACGTTGATCGTCGAAATCTCGTGGAAGCCGTTTTCACGCAGCGTCTCGATGGAGTCCGCGGTTAGTTCGTCGCCCGCTTCGACGTAAATCTCGCCGGTCTCTTCATTGACCATGTCGAGCGCCGAATAACGGCCGATCAATTCGTCGTCGGGCAGCAAGATGTTCTTGATGCCCTCTTCCTGCCATTTGCGCAGGCCGCGCACGGTGATCTTCTGGCCGGCCTCGGTCAAATCTTCGCCCGTCTTGGCGTTCTTCCATGCGAAGCTCGGCTTCGCGTTGCGCATCCAACCCGGATCGACCGGGGTGGTCCAATTGCCGTCTTTGGCGGCCTTGAACACAACCTTGCCGTAGAAATAATCGAGGATGCTTTCCTGATCCAATCCAAGCGCATACAGCAGCGTCGTCGCCGGCAGCTTGCGGCGACGGTCGATACGCACATGGACGATGTCCTTGGCGTCGAATTCGAAATCGAGCCACGAGCCGCGATACGGAATGACGCGCGCGGCAAACAACAGCTTGCCCGACGAATGCGTCTTGCCCTTGTCGTGATCGAAGAACACGCCCGGCGAACGGTGCATCTGAGACACGATCACGCGCTCGGTGCCGTTCACCACGAAGGTGCCGTTCTGCGTCATGAACGGGACGTCGCCCATATAGACGTCCTGCTCTTTGATATCCTTCACCGACTTCGCGCCGGTTTCCTGGTCCACATCGAACACGATCAGCCGCAGCGTCACCTTCAGCGGCGCGGCATAGGTCATGGAGCGCTGTTGGCACTCTTCGACGTCGTATTTCGGTTCTTCGAAATGATAATCGACATACTCAAGCAGCGAAGCTTCGGAGAAGTCGCTGATCGGAAAGACAGACTTGAAGACCGTTTCCAATCCCTGATCAAGGCGGCCCTCGGCGGGTTTCTCGACCTGCAAGAATTGGTCATAGGATGTCTTCTGAACCTCAATGAGGTTTGGCATTTGCGCCACTTCGACCATGTGGCCAAAGTACTTGCGGACCCGCTTGCGGCCTGTGAACGAGAGTGTCATCGAGCGATCCTTGCCTATCTTTTCAGGGACTTATGGTCCCAAAACGCGACATGCCTATAAGACGAAGGCACCCGCACTCTCCGGTGGTACTTCCACCGGAGAGACGGGAACCTGTATTTCAATCTGCGCCAGCCAAACGGCTTGCGCCTCCTTCTACTTCAACTCGACCTTCGCACCGGCGTCTTCGAGCTGCTTCTTGATCTTCGCGGCTTCGTCTTTGCTGACGTCAGCCTTCACTTCTTTCGGAGCCGCTTCGACGAGGTCCTTGGCTTCTTTCAAGCCGAGGCCCGTGATCGCGCGGACTTCCTTAATGACGTTGATCTTCTTGTCGCCGGCATCCGTGAGGACGACGGTGAACTCTGTCTTCTCAGCAGCCGGAGCAGCGGCAGCGGCAGCCGGAGCGGCAGCAGCAACAGGAGCGGCAGCGGAAACGCCCCACTTCTCTTCGAGAAGCTTCGACAGTTCCGCAGCTTCCAGAACCGTGAGGCTCGAGAGATCTTCGACCAGTTTTTCGAGGTTTGCCATTTTGACTATTCCTATATGGATTTGAAGTTGAGAATTTCCAGTGCCTTACGCCGCTTTGCTTGCGTAGGCTGAAAGGACACGCGCGATCTGACCGCCAGGCGCCTGCAGAATGCCGGCGATTTTGGTCGCAGGCGCTTGCAGAAGACCGAGGATCTTGCCGCGGAGCTGGTCGAGGCTCGGCAGTTCGGCCAACGTTTTGACGCCATTGACGTCAAGCATCGAACCGACAGCCATGCCACCAAGGATCACAAGCTTGTTGTTTTCCTTGGCGTAGGTCACCAACACCTTGGGAGCCGCAATCGGATCGGCCGACGTGGCGATACCGGTGGGGCCCTTCAGGAGATCAGCGATCCCTGCAGCCTTCGTTCCTTCCAACGCAAGTTTGGCAAGACGGTTCTTCGAAACCTTGAACGAACAACCAGCCGCGCGCATACGCGAGCGGAGTTCGCCCATTTCGGAGACCGTCATACCGCTGTAGTGGGCGACGATAATGGCACCGGACTCGGCGAACACGCCTTTCAGCGAGTCGACGACTTCGGCTTTTTGGACTCTGTCCATACCCACTCCTTCTCAGAGATCCGGCGCGTCCCGGACCTCCCCTGGTGAATGGCCACTGGAGCTTTCGCTCCGATGACCACCTGCCCCAGGGCTCAAACCCGTATCTTCGGATCACATGATCCGGAAAATTCGGTTCTTCGCCCCGTCTGCGCTGGCTTTGCTTATTAAGTCCCGTGAAGGACGCCCGCGGTCTCGGACAGGTACTCCGGCGAAACGCGCGCCGGGAATTTCTGTGATTAGGCTTGCGCCTCTCCCTGACCAACCGACGCGAGCGAGATCTTCACGCCCGGACCCATCGTCGAAGAGATCGAGATCTTCTTCAGGTACGTGCCTTTCGCACCCGTCGGCTTCGACTTGATAACGGAGTCGAGCAACGCGCGGATGTTTTCGGTGATCGCCTTCTCGGCAAAGCTCGCCTTGCCGACGCCGGCCTGAACGATACCCGCCTTTTCAACGCGATATTCAACGGCGCCGCCTTTGGCGTCTTTAATCGCCTGGACCACGTCCATCGTTACGGTGCCGACCTTCGGGTTCGGCATCATGCCGCGCGGGCCGAGCACCTTACCGAGACGGCCAACGAGGCCCATCATGTCCGGCGTCGCGACGCAGCGGTCGAAATTGATTTCGCCCTTGTTCACGATCTCGAACAAATCTTCCGCGCCCACGATGTCGGCGCCGGCCTTCTTCGCTTCGTCCGCTTTCGCACCCTTGGCGAACACGGCAACGCGCAACGCGCGACCCGTGCCGTTGGGCAGCGAAACCACGCCGCGCACCATCTGGTCGGCATGACGCGGATCGACGCCGAGGTTCACGGCAACTTCGATGGTCTCATCGAACTTCGCGGTGGCGCCGGCTTTCACGATCTTCACGGCATCTTCGAGCGAGTAGAACTTCTCGGTGTCGAGACCGTCAGAAGCCTTCTTCATACGTTTGGTGTTCTGCGCCATGACTTAGCCCTTCACCTCGATACCCATCGAGCGGGCCGAACCCATGATCATTTGCATGGCGGCCTCCACGTCGTTGGCGTTCAAATCTTTCATTTTGGTTTCGGCGATCGTGCGCACTTGCTCCGTCGTGACGGAGCCTGCGAACGCGCGTCCCGGAGCTTTGGAGCCACCGTCAAGCTTCGCGGCCTTCTTCAAGAAGTACGACGCCGGCGGCGTCTTCATCTCGAAGGTAAAGGACTTGTCCGAGAACACGGTGATCGTCACCGGGATCGGCATGCCCTTTTCGGCATCCTGCGTCTTGGCGTTGAACGCCTTGCAGAATTCCATGATGTTCAGGCCGCGCTGGCCGAGAGCCGGACCGATAGGGGGCGAGGGATTCGCCGAGCCCGCGGGCACCTGCAATTTAACGTAACCGGTAATCTTCTTCGCCACTTCAAATTCCTCCTTTGAGGTTCGCGGTTTTTACGGCCCGGCGTGGGCCTCCCGCGGTTACAACCAACTCAGACTTTTTCGACCTGCGTGAACTCCAATTCGACCGGGGTCGGACGGCCGAAAATCGAAACGGCAACTTTGAGGCGCGAACGATCTTCGTCGACTTCCTCGACGACACCGTTGAACGAGGTGAACGGACCATCGGCCACGCGCACCTGCTCGCCAATTTCAAACATGATCGAGGGCTTCGGACGCTCCGAGCCTTCCTGCACCTGATTCAAGATGCGATCGACTTCGTTCTGGCGCAGCGGCATGGGCTTGTTGTTCTGGCCCAGAAAACCGGTGACCTTCGGAACGTTCTTGATCAAGTGATAGGCTTCGTTCGTCAGATCGGCCTTCACCAGGATGTAACCCGGCAAGAATTTGCGCTCGGCGTTCACCTTGTGACCGCGGCGCAATTCCACCACCTCTTCCGTCGGCACGAGCACGTCATGGATCAAATCCGTGAGGCCCTGAATTTCAGCCTGACGCTTGATCTCTTCCGCCGCCTTTTTCTCGAAATTCGAGTAGGTGTGGACGATGTACCAGCGGCCGTTGTCTGTTTGCGTTTCGCTCATTTGCCGTTCCTCACGCCACGCCCAAGAGGTACCGAACACCGAAGCCGAGCACCGTGTCGACGACGAAGAAGAACACCATCATCATCAGCACCATGATGAAGACCATCACGGTGGTGAGCCAGGTTTCCTTCCACGACGGCCAAGTGATCTTGGACGTCTCGCGACGCACTTCCTGAAAGAACTGCACCACGCCCGTTTTTTTACGGGGCGCGTCAGCAGTCACATCCTTGGAAGTATTTTCGGCCATTATCGCCTTCAAACTTTCGCGTCTAAATTCGCTGAACTGTTACGCAACTCGGATACTACGTTGGCAGGGGCGGAGGGACTCGAACCCACGGCCCTCGGTTTTGGAGACCGATGCTCTACCAGCTGAGCTACACTCCTATGCAGGGGTTC
>CAIYRG010000005.1 GCA_903928515.1 uncultured Alphaproteobacteria bacterium
ACCACGCAGAAGGTGCAGAATTTGTCGCAGCCTTCCTGCACGGTGAGGAACGCGCAGACATTTTTCTGCGAAGGTGCTGCACTTTCCGCCGCGAGCGCGTCGAATTTTTCTTCCCAGGCGAAATCCGTTTCCAGTGCAGTGCCAGCACCGCGCGTGATCTTGGCGATCATCTCAGGCAGGCGATGATAGGCTTGCGGGCCGACAACAAGGTCGACCGCAGGCTGGCGCGCGACGATCTCCGCACCCTCGGCCTGCGCCACGCAGCCCGCCACCGCGATCACCATGCGACCGCCCGCATCGGCCTTCTCGGCTTTCAGCACCTTCAAGCGGCCCAATTCGGAATAGACCTTGTCGGCCGCCTTCTCACGGATGTGACAGGTGTTGAGGATCACCATGTCCGCGCCTTCCGGGGCTTCCGTCGGCGCATAGCCCAGCGGCGCCAGCAGATCCGCCATGCGGGCGGAATCGTAGACGTTCATCTGGCAACCGTAAGTTTTGACGTAGAGCTTCTTCATCAGCCTGGAAATTGGGGAGACCGGCGCAAAATACGGGCGCTTGGCCTTCAAAGACAAGAAGGGAGCTTGGAATACAAGAAGCGCGCGTTAAGCGGCTTCTTCCTCGTCCAAATTGTCGTCGTCGTCACCGGCCGAAACCGGCACAGGGGCGGCCGAAGAGCCGCGCAAGGCCCGCATGACGCCGCTGCGCACCGCCATTTCGGCGGAGGCGGCGAGCTGTTTGCGGCTGCCCGCCAGATCAATGGTGAGGACGGGATGGAACTCCACCACCACATCGATGGGCCCGAGGTGGAAGGCCTCCCACAGATGCGGCACCAGTTCCATGTCGCCGTACCAGGCGAAGAACGGCCGGTTCTCGCGGCCCATCGGCATACCGTGGAAGCGAGCGAGCGCGATCGACACCGGCTGCACCGGCGCGTGGCGATCGTCTTCGCCTAAGGGAAGTTCCGCGGCCGAAAGTAGCGCGCTCTTGAAGGCCAGAACGCGATTGCCGTCGCTCGACGTACCTTCGGGGAAAATCACCAGCGCATCGCCATCGGTGAGACGCTGGCGGATGTGATCGCGATCCTCGCGCGCCTTGGCGCGTTCGCCACGGCGGATGAAGATGGTGCGTTGCAGACGCGCCAGCGTGCCGAAAAACGGCCAGCGGTTGATTTCGCTCTTGGCGACGAAGGAAACCTTCGCCAACGCCGAGAGCACCGGAATGTCGATCCATCCCGTGTGGTTCGCCGCCATCAGCACGCCGCCTTCGGCCGGTTCGCCGATCTGCGTGATGTGGATGCCGATGAGGCGGCAGACCATGCGGTGATAGACGCGCGGGAAGGATTTCCGCCACGACAGATTCAGCTTCACCGCCACCATCTGCACCGGAATGCAGGCCAGCGTCAGCACGACGAATGCCGTCATGATGCAAAGGGCGCGCAGAAACGCCATTGCGTTAGCTCGCGGATTTCTTGCGCGGCACGCCGTACAATTCGAGACGGTGATCGACGAGATCGTAGCCGAGTTCTTCGGCGATGAAGCGCTGCAGCTTCTCGATTTCATCGTTGCGGAATTCGAGGACGTTGCCCGTTGTCACATCGATCAAATGATCGTGATGCGCGGAGACTTCCTCATAGCGCGAACGGCCATCGCGGAAATCGTGACGCTCCAGAATGCCGGCATCCTCGAACAGCTTGACTGTGCGATA
>CAIYRG010000006.1 GCA_903928515.1 uncultured Alphaproteobacteria bacterium
ATCACCAAGAAGATGAAGAACAAGACCTTCGCGATGCCGATGGAAGCGCCGGCAACGCCGGTGAAGCCGAGGGCGCCCGCAAGAAGTCCCAGAATCAAAAACAGAAATGCCCAGCGCAACATGGATACGTCTCCGTAAGGGTAATTCTCCCATAAAACGCAGGGGCCCCTCTGATGTTCCCGTTGAGGTTCCCTGTAGAGTAAGATTTGTCTGCCCACACCACCGATGCCCTCCGAGGTTTCCCCATGTTCGACATGCTGATGCGTTTCCTGAACTGGCTCTGGGCGCTTGTGAAAAGCGTGTTGGAGGGGCTCGCCAAGGTGGCGGTGTTGGCTGTCATTGTTGCGGTGCTGTTCATGATCGTCGGCCTGTTCACCGGTGACGGGCTGTCGCGCAACATGGTGCTCACGCTCGATCTGCGCAGTTCAATGGAGGATGCGAGCCAGTCCTCGCTCATGGGTCTCGCGGGCGCGCGCCTCGCCGTCATGGATGTGGTGATGGGGCTGGATTGGGCACAACGGGATTCGCGCGTCAAAGGCGTGATTCTGCGTGTTGGCTCAGGCGATCTGCCCGTCGCGCAGGGCGAAGAAATCCGCGATGCGCTGAAGCGCTTTCGCGCCTCGGGCAAATTTGTCGTCGCGCATTCGCAGAGCTTCTATTCCGACGGGCTCGGCGATTATCTCGCCGCTGCAGGCTCCGATGCCATCTGGATGCAGCCGGTGAGCACCTTCTTCCCGTCGGGTGCGGCGACCAATACGATCTTCTTGAAGGGCCTGTTCGACAAGGTTCAGGCGCAACCGCAATTCGTGCAGCGTTACGAATACAAGAACGCCGCCAACCAATTCACCCAGACCGACTATACGGACGCGCATCGTGAAGCGACGACACGCGTGCTGCAGAGCTGGTACGATTCCGCCACATCCGAAGCCGCTGCTGACCGCAAGCTCGATAAGGGCGCATTCACTGCGATCCTCGACACAAGCCCGCTCGACGCCGATCAGGTGAAGGCAAAGGGCCTCATCACCAATATCGGTTACGATGACGACGCCGCGAATGCGGCGCTGGCGCGCGCCGGATCGGGTGCGAAGCTGGTGTCGTTCGCCGATTTCTTCCACGACAAGCGCAGCGACGAGAAATCCATCAGCCGTCCGCAACTCGCCTATGTGCATGCGGCGGGCGACATTGTTGAAGGCGCGGAAACCAGCAGCCCGTTGAGCGGCGGCGCCAACACCGTGAATGGCGACCGCTTCGCGCGCGCCATCCGCGCGGCGACACAAGATTCCGCCATCAAGGCGATTGTGCTGCGCATCGACTCGCCGGGAGGCTCGGCGATTGCTTCGGACCAAATTCTGGACGCGTTGAAGAAGGCGCATGCGGCGGGCAAACCCATCGTCGTGAGCATGGGATCGCTGGCGGCTTCGGGCGGCTATTACATCGCCATGGCCGCCGACAAGATCGTGGCCGAGCCCGGCACGCTCACCGGCTCCATCGGCGTGCTATGGGGCAAATTTTCCGTCAACAAGACGCTGGAAATGATCGGCGTGGAGGGGCGTGATATCGGTATCGGCAAGAACGCATTGTTCTTGTCGAATTTGGAGCCGTGGACGGACGAGCAACTCGCTGCCGTGAACAAGCAGGCCGACGAGGTCTATGCCGATTTCACCCAGAAAGTGGCTGTGGGCCGCAAGATGCCGCTGGCCAAGGTGCAGGAAATCGCGCGCGGTCGCGTGTGGTCAGGCGCGGATGCCAAGGATCGCGGATTGGTCGATGATCTTGGCGGCTTCTGGACTGCTGTTGCCGAGGCCAAAAAGCTGGCCAAAATCGATGACGGCACCGAAGTCAGCTTTCGCGAGTATCCCGCCACCCCAGGCCTGTGGGGCGCGTTTACCGATTACTTCCAAAGCTCGATAGCAACGATGGAAATGCTGCGCGGTGTTTCGACCGTGCTGCAAACTTCCACCGTCAGAAGTCTGATTGCGGCGGTGAGCGATACGCCCTCGGGTCGGGCGGAATTGAAAGCGACGGATTTGCCGGGGCGCTAAAGCATTTCGGTTGGCGGGTCGCTTGGGGGCGGGGACATGGAAGCGTGGCACGATTTCTTCGTGGCAGAGGCGGGTGCGTCCGCAGCACTCTTGGGATTGTTGTTCGTCGCGATCTCTTTGAACCTGACCAAGATCATCGAGCATAAGGTTCTGCCCAACCGGGCGATCGTGGCGTTGCTGATGCTGCTCGCCATATTGGTGATCTCGTCGTTGTTGCTGATCCCGGAACAAACCAACATGTCGGCGGGCGTGACGGTGCTGATCCCGTCTGCGCTTCTTTGGATGCGCGGAACGCGACTGGATATTCGTTCGACGCGTCACGGAGAGCCGGAATATCGCTGGTGGCTGATCTTCCATGTGTTCTGTTTTGAGATTTCGGTTCTGCCTTACGTCGTGGGTGCCATCATGCTGCTGACCGGCGGCGCGCATCCGCTGGCCTGGGTGGCCGCCGGGATGATTTTCTCGTTCGGCACGGTGGTGATGGATTCCTGGATTCTTCTGGTGGAGATCAATCGATGACGACCGCTCTCATCACGCATGCCGCGTGTTTGGAACACGATACGGGGCCGGGGCACCCTGAGCGCATCGCGCGGTTGAAATCGGTGTTGCAGGCGATGGCGGCGGCGGAATTCGCGGCCCTCAAGCACGAAGAAGCGCCGCGCGCACGGGTCGGCGATCTCGAACTTATGCACGACCCCGATTATGTCGCCGCGTTCTTCGATGCGGTGCCATCAGAGGGCCACGAAGCGCTTGATGGCGACACGGTGATCTCGCCGGGCTCGGGCGAAGCCTGCCTGCGCGCCGCCGGTGCCGTGTTGCGTGGCGTCGACATGGTCATGGCGGGTGAGGTGAAGAACGCGTTCTGCGCCGTGCGCCCGCCGGGACATCACGCGGAGCCCGATCACGCGATGGGCTTCTGCATCTTCAACAATGTCGCCATTGGCGCAGCGCATGCCCGCAAGCAACACGGGTTAAAGCGCGTCGCGGTGGTCGATTTCGATGTGCATCACGGCAACGGCACGCAGGATATGTTCGCCAAAAACGCAGAGACGTTCTATGCGTCGTGCCACCAATCGCCGCTCTATCCCGGAACGGGATCTCCCCGCGAAACCGGGATCGCGCACAACATCGTGAATGTGGAAATGGCGCCGGGCGCATCGGGCGCAGAATTCCGCCATGCAATGGAGACGACGATTCTCCCTGCGCTGGAGAAATTCGCGCCCGAACTGGTGTTCATTTCGGCCGGATTCGACGCCCACAAGGACGATCCGCTGGCGGGTTTACACTACGCATCCGAGGATTTTTTCTGGGCAACGGCTGCGATTTGCGCGATCGCCGAAAAGGTCTGTGGCGGGCGCGTTGTCACCACGCTTGAGGGGGGCTATGACCTGTCGGCGCTCGCGGACTCGGCGGCCGCCCATGTACGGGCGCTGATGGCCGCCTGACGCAAGCCAACGGCTACAAACCAAAGGTTACTGCGATGGCGACGAAAGACGCTGCCAAAACGGCATCGGTGGAAGATCTCAGTTTCGAAGTGGCACTGCGCGAGTTGGAAGACATTGTCGCGCGGCTGGAGCAGGGGCAGGTCGACCTCGAAGATTCTATCGCGCTGTACGAACGCGGCAATGCGTTGAAGGCGCATTGCGAGCAGAAGCTGAAAAGCGCGGAACTTCGGTTGGAGAAGATCGTGCTGGGTCCCGATGGCCCAACGGGCAGCGAACCGGTCGCTTTGTAGGCCTCCCTTTAACGATCCCATCAATCTTTCGTCGGCACATTCGGTCTCATGAACGAAGACACGCAATCTATCGCCGCGGCGATGGCGGATGCCGCGCAGTTCGCGACCGCCACGCTCGACGCCTTGCTGCCCAAACCGGCGGGCCCGGAAGCACGTCTGCACGAGGCGATGCGCAAGGCGATGCTTTCCGAGGGGCGGCGTTTGCGCGCGTTCCTTGTTCTGCAAACCGGACGTTTGTTCGGCGTAGATCCCGGCAGCCTGGGGCGTATCGCCGCTGCGGTGGAATGTGTGCACGCCTATGCGCGTCTGCACGAAGATGTTTTCACGCATGACAAAGACGATGCGACCATCGCGATCCTGGCGGGTGACGCGCTGTTGACGCTCACTTTTGGATTGCTGGTGCATGCCGAAGCGCATGGCGACCCCTTCGTGCGTTGCGAACTGGTCGCAAAATTGTCGCAGAGTTCCGGCTATGGCGGCATGGTCGGCGGGCGCGTTCTGGACATCGCGTTCGATGGCCAAGACGTGGGCCTGCCGGAAATCACCCGGTTGCAGCGGATGAAAACCGCAGCACTCATTACATTCTGCTGCGAGGCGGGTGCGATCATGGGCAAGGCGTCGGGTGCGACCCGACAAGCCCTTGCGGCCTATGGCCAAGAATTGGGTCTCGCATTTCAGATCGCCGAGGATCTTCGCGCCGTCGAACAGTTCCAAGGCGAGACACACGATCCGGCGATTAAGGAATCCCGCCGTGGAAAAGCCACGGTTGTCAGTGTATTGGGCGTGGAGCGTGCTTGGTCGCAGGCGGAGGCCCTGGCATCGCAGGCCGCAGCGCACCTTGATTTGTTCGACGATAAAGCCGACCTTTTGCGTGCTGCGGCGCAATTTTGCGTAGCGCGGAACGGTTAGTCCAGAGTCCCGCCATTTTCCGGTATCATTGTGAAAAGTAATACGAAAACGCCTCTCCTGGACACTATCGACGATCCCGCACAATTGCGCTCTCTCTCGCGTGAGCAATTGCATCAGATCGCGGCCGAGCTCCGTCAAGAAACCATCGAAGCGGTTTCCGGCACCGGCGGGCATCTGGGCGCAGGCCTTGGCGTCATCGAGCTGACGGTCGCCTTGCACACCGTTTTCGAAACGCCGCGCGACCGGTTGATCTGGGATGTCGGCCACCAATGCTACCCGCATAAGATTCTCACCGGGCGGCGCGCGCGCATGCACACGCTGCGTCAGGGCGGCGGTATCTCCGGTTTCACCAAGCGCACCGAGAGCGCCTACGACCCATTCGGTGCGGCGCATTCCTCGACCTCGATTTCAGCCGGGCTCGGCATGGCCGTGGCGCGCGATCTCAAAGGCGGCAACAACAACGTGATCGCCGTGATCGGCGACGGCGCGATGAGCGCGGGCATGGCCTATGAGGCCATGAACAATGCGGGCGCCAACAAGAACCGCTTGATCGTCATTTTGAACGACAACGACATGTCGATTGCGCCGCCGGTCGGCGCGATGAGCGCCTATCTGGCGCGGCTGGTGTCTTCGCGGCCGTATACCGGCATGCGCAAGGTCTTTAAGCGCTTGGCGCATCGCTTTCTGCCGCGCCCGCTTTTCAAGGTGGCGCAGCGTTCGGAAGAATATGCGCGCGGCATGGCCATGGGCGGTACGCTGTTCGAAGAGCTGGGCTTTTATTATGTCGGTCCGATTGACGGCCACAATCTCAACCACCTGATCCCGGTGTTGGAGAATGTGCGCGACACCATCGCCGGTCCGGTGCTGGTGCATGTCGTGACCAAGAAGGGCCACGGTTACGCGCCCGCCGAAGCCGCGGCCGACAAATATCA
>CAIYRG010000007.1 GCA_903928515.1 uncultured Alphaproteobacteria bacterium
CGCCTTATTGGCAAGCTGTTGTTCCGAAAGTGAATCCTCATTTGCGTGTATATCGGGCGCATTGGTAAGACCCATTTGGTCATCCAATGCCTGAATCAATTTTGTTTTCACATCGGCCGCTGGATCAATAAGATCGCCTCGTGTGCCCGAGGTGATATTCTGCTGCTCCGATGCGGCAGCTACGGCTCCGACGGCGCCCAAGCCGCCTTGCTCGATGGCGATCCCCGGCGTGAGCGAGGATATTCGCGATGGCGGTTGGTATAACACAGCTGTGATCGGCGTTCCCCGGAACGCGTTCAGCACACCGGGGGCAGGGGGAGCATTGGTGGCGCAAGCGGCGAGCGCAAATGCGCTCACCAAGAATAAAAGTTTCTTCATGCTCCCCCTCAGTGCCAATGAAATTACGCTTGAGTGTGCGCTTCCAGGAACCACAGCGCTTTGTCGAGCGCGCGCGAATACGCCGTAAGAATATCTGCGCTGTCCTTGTCGCCGGCCTCGTCGGTTTCCTCGATGGCGGCGCGCACGGAATTCGCCACTTTCGAATAGCGCGCGATTAGCTCTTTCAGATGGTCTTTCTCCGCCGAGATGTTGGTGGGGTAGGCAGCAAGCTGCGTTTCCTTTGCCACCACTTGCGTCGTGCCCAGCGCGACGCCGCCGAGCTGGACTACGCGCTCGGCCATCGTGTCGACATGGCCGTCAATCTCGGTGCGGAAGCCGTCAATCATCTCGTGCAAGGCGATGAATTGCGGGCCCTTGATGTTCCAATGCGCCTGCTTGATGAGCAGCGCCAGATCGATGGAGTCGGCCAGACGCGCGTTCAGCACGGCAATCGCCACGGTCTTGGCGTTGGATTTCAAATCATTGGTGGTTTTATGTGCGGCCATCGGTATCTCCTTCAGCAGCCTGGAATATGGTTCGCCCCTTGCAATCCAAGGTAGGAAGGCGGCTCGGGCCTGACAAGGCGCAAATCCGGCCCAACACCGCCCAGAATCTTTGCAAAACCTTGAACTTACCGTCGCCTTGGCCCAAGGTGCCGCCAGTCCAGGGGCGTCCCCCGAAGCGTTTCGCGAAGGGGGACTGAGATCGGGTTTTGCCCGAGTCCCTTAGAACCTGATCCGGTTCACACCGGCGGAGGGAGCGGCGCCAGCTTTAAAAAGCGGTGCATCCTTTCGACACGAGGAGAGCACGCCCATGAATAAGCCCGTCCTGAACGCCGCGCCGAGCAACGACACCATCACGCGGGGAAGCCTTCCGGGTTCGCGCAAGATTTATGTGGACGGCGTGCCGTTCCGCGAAGTGGGCCTTTCGGGCGGCGAGCCCCCGGTGCGCCTCTACGACACATCCGGTCCGTATACGGATGAAAACGTCGCCATCGATATCGACAAGGGCCTCCGCCCCGTGCGCCGTGATTGGATTTTGGCGCGTGGCGATGTCGAAGAATATGTGGGCCGCGTCCGCAAGCCGGAAGATGATGGCCTGCAGGCCGGCGAGCGCCTCACCGCGCCGCAATTCAACCGCGCCGGATTGAACCCGCTGCGCGCCAAACCGGGTAAGAACGTCACGCAGCTCGAATATGCGCGCAACGGCATCATCACCAAGGAAATGGAATACATCGCCACGCGCGAGAATCTCGGGCGCTCGGTGCTGGCAAATGGTCATTCCTTCGGCGCGAGCATTCCAGAGCATGTGACGGGAGAATTCGTGCGCCAGGAAGTGGCGCGCGGCCGCGCCATCATTCCGGCGAACATCAACCACCCGGAAACCGAACCGATGATCATCGGCCGCAACTTCCTCACCAAGGTGAACGCCAATATCGGCAATTCCATCGTTACGTCGGGTGCGGCGGAAGAGGTGGAGAAGCTGGTGTGGTCGATCCGCTGGGGCGGCGACACGGTGATGGATCTTTCCACCGGCCGTCACATCCACACCATCCGCGAATGGAGCTTGCGCAACTAGCCG
>CAIYRG010000008.1 GCA_903928515.1 uncultured Alphaproteobacteria bacterium
GTCGGCGAATTTCGGACCCAGCGAATTCACATGCGCGCCTTTTTTCAACCAGCCGGTCTCGATCACCGGCACAGCACTATCGGTGGCGGAAATCACGATATCGGCCCCTTCGACGGACGCACGTGCGCTCTCCACCGCGATCACTTTCACATCCAGCGCCTTCGTCATCCGCGCAGAGAAGTCGTTGCGGTTTTCGGCCGAGCGGCTGAACACCCTCACCGTCTGAACACCGGGACGCATCGCCAGCACCGCGCGCAGTTGCGTCTCGCATTGCAGGCCTGAGCCGATCATGCCGCAGACCCGCGCGTCCGGGCTCGACATGTATTTGATGGCGACGCCGCCGATCGCCCCGGTGCGCAGCGCGCCCAGATAATTGCCCAGCACCAGCCCCTTGATGCCCTCCGGCCCCCAAACAGCGGTGAGCTGGCGGTCGGCCGGCTCCTGCCCCTCCCGTGTGCTGCCCTCCCATGTGCTGTACGTGCGGAAGCCTGCGACCGAGTGTCCGCCCTCAGGCGCCTTGGTGCCGCCAATGGTGAAAACCAGCGAGCCGTCCGGGAACGCCACGCTGTGGCGCGGCGGTGCGATCAAACGCCCGTCCGCCTTGGCTTTCAGGGCCCCTTCAATGGCGGCGATGGCGGCGGGCATGTCGGCGATCCGGCGGACATCGGCGTCGTTCAAAACGGGTACACTCATAAGCAAAATCCTGCGCTTGCGGGGGGCGAGGTCTTGGCTATAGTCCCGGCCCTCGCGCCGGGGCAACCCCGCACGAGAGTGATGGACAGGTGGCCGCCCCGGCTTGCGCAGCAAGCCAAAAGGCAAACCGCCTGCCCCGGCTTGCGAAGCAAGCCAACGCGTAAAGACTAAGTGCGCCGGTGGTGCATTGGATGGACAGGTGGCCGAGCGGCTGAAGGCGCACGCTTGGAAAGCGTGTGGACGGGAAACCGTCTCGTGGGTTCGAATCCCACCCTGTCCGCCATCAACAAAAAGGCCCCGCAGAGCGGGGCTTTTTTGTTGATGGACGACGGGGTGCGGTGAACGAACCCTTGTTCGACAAAATGCCGGAGGCATTTTGGGCGCTGAGCGATCAGCGAAGCGATCCGAGACCGCTCCGCGGGCGAGGACGAAAATGCACCAAAGTGCATTTTCGCAATCCCACCCTGTCCGCCATCCTGCTTCGCGCGCACTCGCTGCGGAGGCTTGCAGCTTCAACGTGTTGCGAAACGAACCTTCGTGCACCTTCACTTCGTCGCCGATTTAACTTTGCCGTATGGTCGCAGGCTGCATAACTCCCTTGTGGACAATAGCGGGATGAACACGATGGCAAGCAGTGCAAGCAAATGGCCGGCAGTTGCTCGCCCATTCGTCAGCCGTCCACATCTGCTCTTCTCCGTCCTGTTGGGCCTCGTCCTTTACGCCGTCTCGGCGTCATGGGTGACGCGCGACGTGACACGCGCCCTCATCGGCTGGGACGGCGGGGTGATCGCGTTCCTGGTACTCTCGATGCACTACATGTCAGGCGTGGACCAACCCACGCTGAAGCGGCGCGCCATCGAGCATGACGAGGGCGGGCATCTCATCCTGCTGCTCACCATCCTGGCCTCGGTGGCGAGCGTGGGCGCGCTCATCGCGGAACTTTCGGAAGCCAAGGGCAATCCCGGCGAACATCTGCGCCTCGCACTGGCCGCCGGCACGGTGGTGATCTCGTGGCTGTTCGTGCAGATCGTGTTCGCGCTCCATTACGCCCATGTCTTCTACCTCGCCGAGGAAGGCGAACAGCACAAAGGCGGGCTGGAATTCGGAGATCCCGGTGAGCCCGATTATTGGGACTTCCTGCACTTCTCCCTGGTGATGGGTGCGACCGCGCAGACCGCCGATATCGTGATCCGCTGCAAGAACATAAGGCGCATCGCGACGCTGCACACGCTTGTCGCGTTTGCCTTCAACACCGCGATCCTCGCGACCATGATCAATCTGGCCGCGAATTTGTTCTGAGAGTTTAAACGCCCCCCGGCCCGCGCCTATTGCACCACGACAGATGCCGTCATCTGCGGATGGATAGAGCAGATGTAGCGATACGTGCCGGGCTTTGCGAAGACCATGCTGAAGGTATCGTTCTGGTCCAACGCCATCGAACGGAAAGCGCCATCGAGACTCACGATGGTATGCGGTTCTTCGTCCATGTTTTTCCAAATTACCGTATCGCCGGCCTTCACGGTCAATTGCATCGGCGCGTACATGAAATCCTTGATCGTGATTTCGTTCGCGGATTGGGCACACGCCGTGCCGTAAGCACCCGACGCGAAGCTGAAGCCCGCGATAAGCATCGCGGCGATGTGCATTTTCGTCATGGAGATGGTCCTTAAACGCTAGCCAGCGCGGAGTCGGTCACATGCGCGGCCAGGGGATGCCCGGCTATGCGCACGCTGGTGAGGCCCAGCATGTGGGCCAGTTGATCGCTTGGCACCTTCAATGGTCCCGGTGCCGGCCCATCGCCCGCCGCAGGCTGCGGGAAGGCGGTGGAACGCGCCGTGTGAAAAGTGATGTTGCCTTCCACCTTCTGCACGATCTGGTGAATGTGGCCGTTGAGCACCGTCACCGATCCGAAGCGGCGGAGTGCGGCCATTGCCCGCTCGGAATCGGCGGTTCCCCAGCCCCAAGGTTCATAGATCGTCCACATCGGCATGTGGGCAAAGACAACGATGGGCGTGCTGGCCGAGCGCGGCTTCAAATCCATTTCGAGCCAGCTGAGCTGATCGTCGCCGAACGCGCCCAGCCCATTGCCTTTGAAATTCATGACATTGATGAGTGCGACGAAATGCACGCCTTGGTGGTCGAAACTGTAATACCCCTTGCCCGCCGAGGGCTGGCCGAAGCGTTTGAAATATTCCGCACCCGGTCCATCGGTCACATCATGTTCGCCGGGCACGGTGTGCAACTCACCTGTGCGTAAGCCCGACAACAATTGCCCCGCTGTGTCGAATTCCGACGCCTTGGACAGATGGGTGATATCGCCCGTGTGCAACGTCAGCGCGGGGAGCACCGGCATGGCGTTGGCGACCGCAATGGTTCGCTGCAAGGTGAGCCCGACATCGGGATTGGCCTCTTTGTCGAAGCCGATATGCGTGTCGCTGATCTGCAGGAATAACGGCGTGCCAAATCCTTTGGAAGTGATGCCCTTGGATGTGGCGGCGGACGCCAAACTCACGGGCGTCAAAATACCGCCCGACAGGCAGAACAACGTGCCGCTCCCCAGCCCCAAGCATTGAAGGGTTTGACGGCGCGATGGCTTTTGATCCTCAAACATCTCCACTCTCCTGGTTCGTTCGAGAGCAAAGATCGTCGAGGCCCGGCCTTTATTCCGAATTTCCCCGATATTTTGTTTCTTTCGAAATCCGGGAATAAAACCCATGCGAGGCGGGTCTTATCCTGTCGAACAGGAACGGGGCGCGGATGTTGCGAGGATGAGCGAGAAGCGGCGACGGTTCGAAGCGCTGGCGCTGCCGCATCTGGACGCGGCGTACAATCTGGCGCGCTGGCTGGCCCGGCCGCCGGTGGAGGCCGACGACATCGTGCAGGATGCGATGCTGCGCGCCTTTCGCGCCTTCGATTCCTTGCGCGGCGAGGATGTGAAGCCCTGGCTGCTCACCATCGTGCGCAACAGCTTTCTGTCTGCTGTGGACAAGCGCAAACGGCAGCACGAAGTGCCAATGCCGGAAGACGATGCCGCAGCTCCGCTTCACCCCGGATTGGTTTCCGATCAGCCGAATGCCGAGGCAAACCTCATGATGGACGAGAGCGAGCGCAACATGCAGACGCTGCTGGCATCGCTGGCCCCGGACTATCGCGACGTTCTGATCCTGCGCGAGCTTGAGGACATGTCGTATGGCGAGATTGCCCGGGTTCTGGATATTCCCATCGGCACGGTGATGTCGCGCCTGGCCCGCGCACGCGCGGCGTTGAAAGACATCTGGCCGCACAGCGTCGAAGGAGGCCGTCATGGCCTGCAATGAAGCCTTGAAGGTGCAAGCCTATTTCGACGGTGAGTTGGATGCCGCAGCCGCGCTCGATGTGGAACGGCATCTGGGAAATTGCGCGGAGTGTCGGACGTTGCTCGCGGATTTAGAGACCACACGGATTCGCATTCGCGCGGAGGCCCCGTATTTCCGCGCCAGTGGTACGTTGCGCGCATCTCTGGCGCAAAGCCTGGACCGCGAAGACCAAGGCGCGGTGGTTATGCCCATGCGCGCAAGGCGCAAATCGTTCTTCGCGGGTGCGGCCAGCGGTGCGGCGATCACTTGCCTCGCGGCAGGGTTGGCGGTGTTCGCCATTCTGCCGCGCTCGGACGTGCTGGTGGACGATGTGATGGATGCGCATGTGCGCTCGCTGATGTCCGGCCATCTGATCGATGTGGAATCCAGCGATCATCACACGGTGAAGCCCTGGTTCGCGGGGCATGTGGATGTGTCACCCGCCGCCGACGATTACGCGCAGCAGGGTTATGCGCTAACCGGCGGCCGCGTGGACTTCGTGGACAACCACCGCACGGCGGTTCTCGTCTATCGCCACGGCGCGCATGTCATCAACGTGTTCGTGTGGGCCGCAGGCATGGAAGCGCTCCCTTCGAACGCAACCCGCAAGGGCTATCATGTGGATTGCTGGCACAAAGCCGACCTCGCCTATTGCGCGGTGTCGGACACCAGTCCCGAAGAACTGGGCGCGCTGGTGGATTTGCTAAAGCGCGGCTGAGGCGGCTTACGCCAGATCGATGGCGTGCTTCTTCAAATCTTCCAAGCGGCAATAGGCCAATGCGCCTTCATGCGTTGCGCGGAGCACCACGCGCGGCGCGTGCCCCGCTTCGAGCGCTTCCTGCCAGCGCGGCGCGCACAGGCACCAGCGATCGCCGGCATTCAATCCGTCGAAGCCGAATTGCGGCATCGGCGTGGACAGATCGTTGCCGCTGGCCTTGGAGAAGGCGAGAAATTCGTCGGTCAGCACCACGCAGACGGTGTGGCTGCCGAGATCGTCCGGGCTGGTGTCGCAGCAGCCGGTGCGGAAATATCCGGTCATTGGCGAGATCGAGCAATTTTCCAGCGTGCCGCCGAACACATTGCGGGAGGGCAAGGGGCGGCCGCCAAGGCCACGCGGTTCAATCGACATATTTCTCACCTTGCCAAGCCAATGCGTCCGGCCGCCATAATAGCATCTCTCAACGGCCTGCCCGTGGACTTGGGGCCAAAATTCTTGTTAAGCGATTGCCACACAACCCAAAATCTACGGCAAAAAAGACAACAGGGACGCCGCCATGATCATCGATTGCCACGGCCACTACACGACCGCGCCCAAGGGACTGCAATTGTTCCGCGACGCGCAGCTCGCCGCGATCAAGGATTCGGCCCTGAAATCCGCCGTGGTGCTGCCCAAGATTTCCGATGACGAGATTCGCGAAAGCCTGGAAGGCGCGCAGTTGAAGCTGCAACGCGAGCGCGGCACCGATCTCACCATCTTTTCCCCGCGCGCTTCCGCCATGTCGCATCACATCGGCGACGAGGCCGTGAGCCTCGCCTGGTCGCGCGCCTGCAACGATATGATCCGCCGGGTCTGCGAGCTGTACCCGGAGAATTTCGTCGGCGTCTGCCAGTTGCCGCAATCGCCGGGCGTGCCGCCGGGCCACTCCGCCGCCGAATTGGAACGCTGCGTGAAAGAATTGGGCTTCATCGGCTGCAATCTCAATCCCGATCCGTCAGGCGGCCATTGGACAGCCCCGCCCCTGACCGACAAGCATTGGTATCCGCTCTACGAGAAGATGGTCGAGCTGGACGTGCCGGCCATGGTGCATGTCAGCGCCTCGTGCAATCCGGCCTTCCACGCCACCGGCGCGCATTACATCAACGCCGACACCACGGCGTTCATGCAGTTCATCACCGGCGATCTGTTCAAGGATTTCCCCACGCTTCGCATGGTCATTCCCCATGGCGGCGGCGCGGTGCCCTACCATTGGGGCCGCTATCGCGGGCTGGCGCAGGATGCGAAACGCCCGCCGCTGACCGAGCTGCTGAAGAACGTGTTCTTCGACACCTGCGTGTATCACCAGCCGGGCATCGATCTGCTGACGCGCGTGATCCCTGTGGAAAACATCCTGTTCGGTTCCGAGATGGTCGGCGCCGTGCGCGGCATCGATCCCACCACCGGCTTCTACTACGACGACACCAAGCGCTATATCGATGCGCTGCCCATGGATGCAGCCGACAAACACCGTATCTTTTCGGGCAATGCGCTGCGGGTGTTCCCCCGGCTGAAGACGCAAATCGAGCAACGCGCGAAAAAGTAAAACCCGATGCGCCATATTCCGGTTCTGATCGTCGGCGGCGGGCCCGTGGGGCTCGCGCTGGCGGCGGAACTGGGCTGGCGCGGCATCGCGTGTGAATTGATCGAGCAGACCGACGGTATCATCGCGACGCCGAAGATGAACGAAGTGAACATTCGCACGATGGAGTTCTGCCGCCGCTGGGGCGCAGCAGA
>CAIYRG010000009.1 GCA_903928515.1 uncultured Alphaproteobacteria bacterium
CTGAATCAAAACGCGCCCGCCATCGCCATTACCGATGTGCGGCTGACATTGGCCAGCGCTGCCGGGCCGGTCAACATACTGAACGGAGTCTCGCTTGCCGTCGCGCCCGGCGAAGCGCTGGCGCTGCTGGGCCCTTCCGGCTCCGGCAAATCCTCGCTGTTGATGGTGGCCGCTGGGCTTGAAGCGGCCAGTTCGGGCCGCGTGTCGGTGGCCGGGCAAAATTTCACCGGCCTGGGCGAAGACGCGCTGGCCCGTTTCCGCCGCGAACATGTCGGCATCGTCTTTCAGGCCTTTCATCTGGTCCCGACCATGACGGCCATCGAGAACGTCGCCGTGCCTTTGGAATTGCTGGGCCGCAAAGATGCCGAGGAACACGCGAAGGCCGCTCTCGAATCTGTGGGCCTTGCCAAACGCGCGAGCCATTATCCCAGCCAGCTTTCGGGCGGCGAGCAACAGCGCGTGGCGCTGGCCCGCGCCATCGTGCACGAGCCCGACGTGTTGTTCGCCGACGAGCCCACCGGCAATCTCGACGGCGCCACGGGCCATGCCATCATGGATCTGATGTTCGATCTGCGGGCACGTTCCGGCGCCACTTTGTTTCTTGTCACGCATGAAGAAGAACTGGCCCAACGCTGCGACCGCATCCTTCACATGAAGGACGGCCTTATTGTGACGGAGCAGAAGGGCGGCACGGTTTGAGCGCGTTGACCACGCGGCTCAAGCTCGCCTCCAAATTCGCGCGGTGCGAATTGCGCAGCGGCTTTTCCGGCTTTCGCATTTTCTTGGCCTCTCTCACGCTGGGCGTGATGGCCATTGTGGGCGTCGGCTCGCTCGGCCAAGCCTTCCTCACCGGCCTTGCCGAGCAAGGTTCGCAACTCTTGGGCGGCGATGTGGAAGCCAGCCGCCTCTACAAGCCGGCGAGTGCGGATGAACTGGCGTTGTTCACGCGCTTCGGGCGTGTATCCGAAACCGCCACGCTGCGCGGCATTGCGCGCACCAACGACAGCGACGGTGATACCGGCGCACGCGCGCTGATCGAATTGAAGGCGGTGGATTCCGCCTATCCGTTGATCGGCCAAATGCAGCTCTCCCCTGCGATAGGCTTGCGTGATGCCATCGCCTGCAACGCGAGTGCCTGCGGCGCGGTGGTCGAAGACACGCTGCTGGCGCGGCTCGGCCGCAAAGTCGGCGACACGATTTTGATCGGCGATGCGCCGGTGCAAATCCGCGCCACCATCGCGCATGAGCCCGACCGCGTGGCGGGCGGCTTCGAGCTTGGCCCCCATGTTCTCACGTCACTGGATACGTTAAGCCGCGCGAATATCGCCACCGAAGGCAGCCTTATTACCTACGACTATCGCATCGCTTTCGCCGCACCCGCCACAAAGCCCGCCGATTTTCACAACGCGCTGGAAGATGGTTTCGCCGACGGCGGCTGGCGCGTGGAAGACCGCGATAACGCCGTGCCGCAAATCCGCCGCTTCGTGCGCCAGACCACGATGTTTCTCACGCTGGTGGGTTTAACCGCGCTGATTGTCGGTGGCGTCGGCGCAGGGCAAGCGGTGAGCACCTTCATCGAACGCCGCCGCGCGTCGATTGCCACGTTCAAAGCCATGGGCGCGGATGGCAGCGACATCTTCCTTATCTACCTGGTGCAAGTGATGGCCGTGGCGCTGCTTGGCATCGTCATGGGTTTGGCGCTGGGCGCGGCGTTGCCCTTCGGCGTGCAGCATTTCTTCGGCAGCGACATTCCCGCCCCCGCGCATTACGCCATTTATCCTGCCCCCTTGGCGCTGGGCGCGGCATTCGGATTCCTGGCCGCACTCGGCTTCGCCATTCTGCCGCTGGCGCGCGCCCGCGAAATCGCGCCCGCAGGATTGTTCCGCGATCTGGTTGCGCCCAACGCATTGCGCGGCCGCCTGCCCTATCGCCTCACGGCCTATTTCTGTTTCGCCGCCATCGCCGCACTTTCGGTAGGTCTCTCGCCCTATAAACTGTTCAATCTCTATTTCCTGCTGGGCGCGGGCGGCGTGCTGATCGTGCTGCGCCTGTTAAGCGCCGTGCTGTTGCGCGGCGTTCGCGCGCTGCATCCGCGCGGACAGACGCTGCGCTTGGCGCTGGGCAATCTCATCCGGCCCGGAAGCGCGTCGGCCGACATTATGGTGGCGCTCGGCCTCGGCCTCACACTGCTTGCCACCGTGACGTTGACCGAGGCCAGCGTGAACGCTCAGGTACAGAACGAACTGCCCTCGCGCGCGCCGAGCTTCTTCTTCGTCGATATCCAGCCCGACGAGATCGCGCCCTTCACCAAACTCGTCTCGCATTGGCCGAGCGCTGCGGATTTCGAATCCGTGCCGATGATGCGCGGCCGCATCACCAAGCTCAAAGGCATGCCTTCCGCGCAAGTGAAGACCACTGGCAATGCGCGCGGACTTTTGAACGGCGATCGCGGCATCACCTATGATGCGGCGATGCCGAAAGACACCAAGATCGTCGAAGGTAGTTGGTGGGCCGCCGATTACACAGGCCCGACACTGGTTTCCATCGACGCGACCTTTGCACACAATCTCGGGCTGAAGCTCGGCGATGCGATCACCATCAATGTGCTGGGCCGCGATATGGATGCGAAAATCGCGAACTTCCGCGATGTCGATTTCCGCACCGGCCGCATCAATTTCTTCATGATCTTCTCGCCCGGCGTGATCGACAAAGCGCCGCACACATTCCTTGCCTCCGTGCGGCTGGCGACCAATCAGGAAGAATCTTTGTTCGCCGCACAGGCCAAGATGTTTCCCAACATCACTGCGATCCGCGTGAAGGATGCGCTGGCGCAGCTCGCCACGCTGCTGCAGGCGCTGACGCGCGGCATCATGGCGGCAAGCCTCGTGACCATCCTCGCAGGCATTTTGGTTTTGGCCGGTGCGATTGCCGCCGGCCATCGCGCGCGGCTCTACGATGCGGTGATCCTGAAAGTGCTGGGCGCGACACGCGGCAAACTCGCAACCGTCTATGCCATCGAATACGGCGTGCTCGGCGCGCTGGCGGGCGCGGCAGCGTTCGTCGCCGGATTGCTGGCCGCGTGGGGAATCACTTACGCGATCTTCGACATCCCGCTGGTGTTCGCCGGAACAGCACTACTCATCACCATAGTGGGCGGCGCGTTTGGCACGCTGGTGCTGGGATTGGGCGGCGGCTTCGCGGCGCTCTCGGCCAAACCGGCATCTCGCCTGCGAAACCCCTGATTTCGTTCGCCGAACCGCTTCCTCGACGCTTTGCCACAATTCGGACATAAGCCTTATATTTCCAAGGCTTAACCTTTGCAGGTTGGGTGCCGAGCCTTGATAGCGGCGTGCGGAAAGCCGATACTGCGTCAGACGGGGCCGACCGGCCCCTTTTCAGGAGGGCCAAATGGCCGACTACCAAAACCCCGTGCGTTCGAGCGTCGGCTATGCCGCCAGCATCGATGCCGGTCTGCGCACCTACATGCTGCGCGTCTACAATTACATGTTAGCGGGCCTCGCCGTCAGCGGTGTTGTGGCTTGGGTCGTGGCCACCGTTCCCGCCGTCCAAGCGCTTTTCTTCCGGGCCGATCCGGCCACTGGGTATTTGGGTGCCACGCCCCTGCTCTGGATCGCGTTGTTTGCGCCGCTCGGTCTGGTGATGTTCTTGGGTTTCCGCATCCAACAAATGCGTCTGCAATCTGCCCAGATGACCTTCTGGATCTTCGCGGCGATCATGGGCATCTCGCTCGCGCCAACCATCCTGCTCTACACCGGTGTCTCGGTTGCGCGCGTGTTCTTCATCACCTCCGCCACCTTCGGCGCGATGAGCCTTTGGGGCTACACGACCAAGAGCGATCTTTCCGGCATGGGATCGTTCCTGCGCATGGGCGTGTTCGGACTTATGATCGCGATGGTCGTGAACATCTTCCTGCGCTCCACGCAGATGGATTTCATCGTCTCGATCCTGGGCGTCGGGATCTTCACCGGCCTCACCGCCTACGACACGCAGCGTATCAAGGAGATGTATTCGTCCTCCTATGACGGCGAGACCATGGGCAAGACCGCCATCATGGGCGCGTTGAGCCTCTATCTCGACTTC
>CAIYRG010000010.1 GCA_903928515.1 uncultured Alphaproteobacteria bacterium
CGGACGAGGTGACCTTGTTGCCCCGCTTGCGCGCGAGATCGAAAGCGACGCGGCCGATGCGCTCGATTTCGTAGGTGTCGTAGACCTGGGTGTCGATGCCGCGCTTCTGACCGTTGCCGAGGTCGATGATCTCCTTCGGTTCGCCGAAATAGACGCCGCCGGTGAGTTCGCGCACGATCATGATGTCGAGGCCTGCAACCACTTCCGGGCGCAAGGTGGAGGCATCTTTCAATGCGTCGAAGCAGATCGCGGGACGCAGATTGGCGAACAGATCGAGGTCTTTGCGCAAACGCAGCAGGCCGCGTTCCGGCTTCTGGTCGAAGGGGAGGTTGTCCCATTTCGGCCCGCCGACCGAGCCGAACATCACGGCGTCGCAATCGAGCGCCTTCTTCATCGTCTCTTCCGAGATCGGTGCGCCTTCCTTGTCGATGGCAGCGCCACCCACGAGGCCTTCTTCGATGGCGAACTGCACGCCGCGATGCGCGGTCATCCAATCCATCACTCGGCGCGTTTCGGCAATCACTACCGGGCCGATAACATCGCCTGGCAGCAGCAAGATCTTCGTGGTCATGGTTTTAGATCCAGGGTTGGTTTTGTTTGTGCTGCGCTTCGTAGTCGGTGATCTTCTTCTCGTGGCGCATCGTGAGGCCGATATCGTCCCAGCCGTTCAGCAGGCATTGCTTGCGGAAGGGATCGACGTCGAAGTGAATTTTCTCGCCATCGGGGCGTTGGATTTCTTGGCTTTCAAGATCGATCGTGATCACGGCGTTCGCGCCGTTCTTCGCATCGTCCATCAGCTTGTCGATCTGCTCTTGCGGCAGACGGATCGGCAACATGCCGTTCTTGAACGAGTTATTGAAGAAGATGTCGCCGAACGACGGCGCGATCACGCATTTGATGCCGAAATCCATCAACGCCCAGGGCGCGTGTTCGCGCGAAGAGCCGCAGCCGAAATTGTCGCCGGCGACGATGATCTGCGCCTTCTGGTAGGCGGGCTTGTTCAGCACGAAATCCGGGTTCTGGCTGCCGTCCGCCTTGGTCTTCATTTCGAAGAACAGACCTTCGCCCAAGCCTTCGCGTTTGATGGTCTTCAGGAATTGCTTCGGGATGATCATGTCGGTGTCGACATTGACCATGGGCAGCGGCGCAGCGACGCCCGTCAGATGTTTGAATGGTTGCATGGCTGGGTCCTTCTAAGCGGCGGAAACTACCCCCCAAGGGCAGGCTTGCTCAAGTGCCGATTTTGCCCGGAAAACCGGGCTTTTCCGCCGGTGCCGAGCGGGCGAATTCCTGCCATAGTGCCGGCAAGCCGGGCAAACCGGCAGAGGAGGAGAAAGCCATGCCGAGGAACTCGAAATTCGTGGGCCTTATCGCGGGTTCTGCGGGCTTGGCCGCCGTCACGGGCGTATCGTTGGCCCATGCCGCCGGACAGCCCGATGCCGTGGCCATGTCGGTGGACCCCGCCAAGCGCGCACAATGGGATGTGGCGCGCGATGGCGACCGCAAACCGGCGGAGGTGATCGCGTTCTCACAGATCAAGCCGGGCATGGTCGTGGTCGATCTCGTGCCGGGTGACGCCTATTATACGATGATCCTCTCCAAGCTTGTGGGCCCGAAGGGCCATGTCTACGCGCTGGTGCCGCGCGGCGGTGGTGCCGGCACGCGCGGTTCGCGCACCAACCAGCGCGACGGCAAATATCCTGCCGCTGTTCCTGCGGATGATGCACTGGGCTGTGTGCTCGGCTGCTACCCGGATTCGCGCCCGCCTTACATGCTGCCCGTCGACAACGTGCTGGCGCTGGAAAATACCGACATGTTCAAGAACATCACGGTGCTGTGGGAGGACTTCTCCGCCTATGGCGGCGATCTCGCATTGCCCGAACAGGTCGATGCGGTGTTCAGCGCCGATGCCTACCACGAGCTGCATTACAAGAATCTTCCGCCGCTGGTGGAAGGCGTGAAGGGGCGAGTAAATCCGGAAAAAACGCTCGACGGCGCGGCGTTCTCGAAATCCGTGTTCGAGGATCTGAAGCCGGGCGGGCTTTATATCGTGGCGGATTATGCCGCTGCGAAGGGTGCCGGTTTTGACGCCGCGGATTCGCTGCATCGGACGGATGCCGATGCCACCAAATCCGAAATCCTATCGGCGGGTTTCGCGTTGGATGGTGAAAGCAAGGCGTTGGCGCTGGCTTCAGACGATCATACCAAGCCCGCGCAAGGCACGTATTCTCAGCGCGACAAGACCGATCAATATGTGCTGCGCTTCAAGAAGCCGCTAGCGGTTTCCGGCGCCACGCAACGTCCGAGCAAGACGCGCGAGACGGAGGTGATGAACACCTATTACGGCAATACGTATCTTGGAAATTATCACGTCGAAGGAATCTCGCCGAAGGGTGAGCGGCTGCGCATCGCGTTTTACAACCCCGATCACACCTATCAGGAGATGGGTAAGGTCGGTGACGGTCCGGGGCCAATGCAGCTCGGCACCTGGTGGTGGGATGCGCAGGGGCACAATTGCGAGCTGCACCAATTCCCCATCGACGAACGCAGCAACGTCGTGTGCCACCTGCCGAAAGCGCCGCGCAAATTGAACGAAGAGTGGAGTGCCGATCAAACCGGCGGCTATGCCACCAACAAGATCGTTCCCGGTCATGTCGTGAAGGGCTGGGTGGTGCCGGAGTAAATCCTTCGATCACGCATAGCTCGCTGCTTACTTTCCTCCCCTGCACTTGCGGGGGAGGTGGATGCCAAGCGAAGCGAGGCAGACGTTTCAGAACGGCGAAATCTAATCTCGGCTCAAGCCCTGTGCTGCGAGTTCTTCCAGATACGCGCTCCAACGCTCGTCGTGTTCGCGGCCCAATTCCCGCAGCAGCGCCCAGGAATACAGCCCGGTGTCGTGGCCGTCATCGAACAGGATGCGCACCGCGTAATTGCCAACCGGCTCCAGCGCGGCGATCTTCACGGTGCGTTTGCCTGCAACCGTGATGCCGTCGTCCATCCCGTGGCCTTTGACCTCGGCGCTGGGACTTTCCACGCGCAAGTATTCCGCAGCCAGGGCAAAGCGCTCGCCATTGTCGAACGCAACCGAGAGTGCGTCCTTCGCAGGGTTCAGGCGCAGTTCGGAAGGCCATGTTGTCAGCGCGGCGCTCATGTGTGTATCAGGCCATCTCGGCGGCGGAGAGCTGACGGGCTTCGTCGGGCAGCATGATGGGAAGCCCATTGCGAATGGGAAAGGCGAGGCCCGCTTGTTTGCTCACAAGCTCCTGGCGTTCGCGATCATAGACGAGGGTTTTCTTCGTCACCGGGCAGACCAGAATTTCCAAGAGCTTGGGATCGACGTCCATTCTGTCCTCGCGTGGCTTTCGTTCAGTTCACTTGCCGGCTGCTGCCGGCGGCCGATGGCGCACCGGATGCGGCATTGGAAAGTTCTAATAGCGCAATCAGCGCATCGGCGCGCTCTTTCAAATCGCGCGCTTCCAGCAACGCCTGTTTTTCCGGCGGCTCGAAGGGGCAGATCATCGAGAGCGCGTTGACGAGATTTTCCTCCGGCGCATCGGCGATGGCGTCCCAATCGGTTTTCATCTTGCGTTCGCCGAGATAGGGACGAAGGGCTGCGATCAACCGGTCGCGATGCTGTTCCAGCCCATCGTCTTCCGAACTCAGATCGCGCAAGTAAGCGGTGTAATCGGCGGCGATTTGCCGGTACGGCGTGCCCGCTTCGATTTCGCGCGCGACGCGAAAGCGCGCAATGCCCGACACGGTGATGAGATAGCGTCCGTCATCGGTTTCGGCGTATTTCGTGATGCGCCCCACGCAGCCCACCGCGCACAATTCCGGCTTCGGATCGCGCTCGTCGCCGCCCTTTGGCTGGATCATGCCGATCACGCGCTCGCCCGCCATAGCGGCATCCACCATCGCCAGATAGCGCGGCTCGAACACGTTCAGCGGCAGATCGGCGCGCGGTAGCACCAGAACGCCCGCCAGCGGAAACACAGGGATCGTCCCCGGGAGATCGGCGAGGGTGAGGTAGGATCGCGGGCCGGGCATGTCGGTGTGCTTTTACGAAAAAAGGAGCGAGGAAAGGCGCCGTCGTCCCGCGATGGTGCGCGGGTCGGTTGGGCCCATGGCGTCGAACAACGTCACAAGCTGCTTGCGCGCCGCATCGTCATTCCATTTGCGATCGCGCCGGAACAGTTCGAGCAACTGGTCCATTGCGCCTTCGCGGTCGCCATTGGCATCCAGCGCCAACGCCAGATCGTAACGCGCCTGATGATCGGCCGGGTTTGCCGTTAGCTGCGCCTGCAACGGCGCGGTGTCTGTCGCCGCTTGCGCGCCGCTTTCTTTCAATTGCAACTCGGCTTCCACCGCGCGGATGGCTTCGTCATTGGCGCTATCGGGCCGCACCAAACCGAGCGTTGTTCTGGCGCGCTCGAGATCGCCGCTGTGCAGGTAGCATTTCGCCAATCCCGCGACGGCTTTCGGATTGCCCGGATCTTCCTGCAGCACCGCGCCATAGACTTGTGCCGCCATGCCGACATCGCCGGCTTCCAGCGCTTCCGCCGCCGCGGCCATCGCGTCGTCGGCCGCCGAAGCACCGGCATCGCCGCCGATCAGCGTTTGGATGAAGGTGCGCAACTGCGCCTCGGGCACGGCGCCCATGAAGCCGTCCACCGGCTGGCCGTTCTTGAAGGCATAGACGGTGGGGATGGATTGGACGCGGAGCTGCTGCGCGATCTCAGGATTCTCGTCGATGTTCACTTTGACGAGCTTCACCGCGCCTTTGGCCTGTTCGACCAGCCGTTCCAGCATGGGGCCGAGCTGTTTGCACGGGCCGCACCAGGGCGCCCAGAAATCGACGATCACCGGCACGTCGCGCGAGGCGTTCAGCACGTCGGCGGCGAAATTCGCTATGTCGGTGTCTTTGATGTGCGGGCTGGAGCCCGCAGGCGCGGAAGCCCCCAGATTTGCGTCTGCGCTGGAACTTTGGCTTGCGGCGGCCGTCATCGGACGGCCAGTGGAATCGATCAACGGCATGCTCTGCCTTTTGTTTTCTGTCTGGCCTCAAAATGGGTCTTGAGCAGGCAAAAGCCAAGAGCTAAGGCGGCTTTTCTCAAGCTCATGGCCGGACACTAACCCCAATCTCTGCGGGACGTGGACCGGGCCTGGCGTCGGCCGCGCGCGATGAGCCTCAAACCGGCGTTTGCGGCTTGGCGCGCTCAGGGAGGTTGGTCACCAAAGGCTCATGCCCGAGCCCGCGCGCGAAGGCCAAAAGATCGTGTGCCGCGATGGCGGTGGTGCGGTCGTTGC
>CAIYRG010000011.1 GCA_903928515.1 uncultured Alphaproteobacteria bacterium
CCAGCCGATCAGCAGCGCTGTGGGATTGAGCTTGTTGGTGTAGAGCCCGAACACCACGGAGGGCACGGTTTGCGAAATCCAGATGCCGCCCAGAAGCTGCAATTGGATGGCGTATTGCGTCGGCACCAGCACGATGAAGATCAACGCGCCGAATTTCACCACCAGCGACACGATCTTGGCGTTGCGCGCCTCGGCGGCGGGATCGAGGTGCGGGCTGACGAAGCGCATGTGGATGTTGCGCGTGTAGAGATTGGCAGCCGCGATGGACATGATGGCCGCGGGCACTAAGCCGCCGATGCCGATGGCGGCAAACGCGACGCCCGCGAACCACGCGGGGAAGGAATGCAGGATCAGCGCCGGCACCGCGAAGTTCGCTTTGTAGGTGGCGAATTGCGCGGCGTATTCGGGCATCTTATCCACGCCGGCGACGAACGCCATGAAGCCCGTCAGCGCCAGCAAGCCCAGCATGAACGAATAGGCGGGCAGGAACACCGCATTGCGGCGCACCGCGTTGGGGTTCGAGGCTGATAGAATCCCGGTCATACTGTGCGGATAAAGGAACAGCGCCAACGCCGAACCGAAGGCCAGCGTTACATAGGCCGAGAATTGACCGAGTGAGCCGGGTGCGGGTTGCGCCAACAGCACCTTCGCCGGTGGGATGGCTGCAAAGAGTTTGGCGTAACCGCCGAGTTCGGCGGGGATGACGATGACCATCGCCAGCACGGTGATCCAGATCAGCACGTCTTTCACCACAGCGATCATGGCGGGCGCGCGCAGGCCGCTGTTGTAGGTGAAGGCGGCCAGGATGATGAATGCGATGACGAGCGGCAATTCGCCGGTCCACCCCGATGTGCCCACGCCCATTGCGCCGATCACCACCTGCAAGCCGACGAGCTGCAATGCGATGTAGGGCCTGGTGGCGACGATGCCGGTGACGGCAACGGCAAGCGCGAGCCAGCGATTGCCGTAACGGCCCTGCACGAAATCGGCCGCGGTGATGTAGCCGCGTTTGCGCGCCACGTTCCACAGCCGCGGGAAGAACAAGAACAGCAGCGGATAGGCGACGATGGTGTAGGGCAGGGCAAAGAAGCCGATGGCGCCCTGGCCGAAAATCAATGCCGGCACGGCGATGAACGTGTAGGCGGTATAGAGATCGCCGCCGAGCAGGAACCAGGTAATGACGGTGCCGAAGCGCCGTCCGCCCAAGCCCCATTCGTGAAGCTGATTGAGATCGCCGCGACGCCAGCGGGCGGCAAAGAAGCCCATGATCGTGATGAAGCCGAAGAGCGCGATGAAAACCGAAAACGCGACAACGTTCATCGGCCGCGTCCCGGATGCGTGGCGGCATAGACGATATAGGTGAGCACGGTCGTCAGGATCACCCACAGAAATTGGTACCAGTAGAAGAAGGGAACGCCGAAGAAGCTGGGCTCGACCTTGTCGTAAAACGGCACCCAGGCGAGCGCCACGAACGGTATGGCGAGCAGCGCATAGATGGCGCGGCTGCGCGGCGGATTTTCCATTGCTTCCCCCAGTTTGGGCGGAACGTCGCCTGTGTGGCCCGAACCGTCAAGCGGTGCCGCACCAGGCTGTCCATTCATTCCAGTCTGTCACGGCCCGCAAAAGC
>CAIYRG010000012.1 GCA_903928515.1 uncultured Alphaproteobacteria bacterium
CGGCCGGTATCTTCTTCTGGGCGTTGATGACGGCGCTGTGCGGTTTCGCGGGCAGTTTCGGCGCCATCGCCGCCACGCGCATGGGCGTGGGCATTGGAGAGGCCGCGGCATCGCCTCTCAGCCATTCGGTGCTCGGCGACACGATGGATTCGCGCAAGATGCCGTTGGCCATGGGCTTTCTGCATCTCAGCCAAGTGTGGGGACCGGGACTTGCGCTGCTGCTCGGCGGTTACGCGGTCACACTGGCGGAGCATTCGGCAACACTCGGCCTGCCGTTCTCCGATCTCGCGTCCTGGCGGCAAGTGTTCCTCTATGTCGCCATTCCGGGATTTATCTTGGCGCCCATTATTTTGCTCACCGTGCGTGTGCCGCGCCGCAATCAACCAACCGGAAATACTGTCGCCCAAAATGCAGCACGCAATGCCGCCCAAAATGCGGCCCAAACCGCCGCGCTGAAAGCCTTCTGGGCCCGCAACAAGAATTTCATCTGGCGCTATGAACTCGCCGTGGGTTGCTTCACGGCAGGCGCGCTCACGCTCACCTCGTGGATGCCCACGGTTTTTGTGCGCGTGTTTCACTACCATCAAGCGGATGCCGGAAAATCCATTGGCGCGGTGGCGCTGATCTTCGGCACCGTCGCGACCATTGGCTGGGGCGCGATTGCCTCATGGCAGATGAACCGCGGCAAGAAATTGGCAGCACTCGATGATCTTATCGTGTTGGGCCTGATGGAAATGGTGCTGGCGCCCATCGTGCCGATGATGCCCAACGGCGAATGGGCGTTGATGGCGCTGGCGCCGTGCTTCCTAGTGTCGATGGGTTGGGGTTCGCTCGCCAGTTCGCTGGTCCAGTTGATCACGCCCTCAAACCTGCGTGGCCGTATCGCCGCACTTTATCTCGCCTTCGGCAGTCTCACCGGCATGATCCTTTCCAATGTCGGCGTGCCGATGCTTACCGATTACGTGTTCCACGATCCGGCAAAGGCGAATTATTCGGTCGCCATTGCGGGCGGTTTGTTCTGGGGCGTGGGCGCGTTGATCTTCGCCTCGTGCAAGCGCGGTTATGCGGCGGGCTTGAACGCGCACCCCGTTCCGGTTTCTCCTATCGACAATTTCGTAGCGGAGCCCATGCAGGCATGAGTAGCGGCGCTATTCCCTATCACGGCGTCGACCTGTCGCCTCTGTTCACGCCGTACAAGCTGCTGGATGTGGAATTGCCGACGCGCATCTGCATGGCGCCGATGACACGCGAGCAATCGCCGGGCGGCGTGCCGGGCGAGAATGTGGCCGCGTATTATGCGCGCCGCGCCGCGGGCGGCGTTGGGCTGATCATCACCGAAGGCACGACAGTCGATCATCCCGTGGCCAGCCCCGGCGCGGCCGTGCCGAACATTCACGACGCAGCAGCGTTGGAAGGCTGGAAGATTGTGTGTCGCGATGTGCACGCATCGGGCGGCAAAATTGCCGTGCAGCTCTGGCACACGGGCGCTCTGCGCATCAATCCCGGCCGCCGCCCCGATCCGCCGCCCAATGCGCATCTGCCGAGCTTCAGCCCATCAGGTTTCAAGAACAAAGCCAGCGAGCGTGGCGATACGGTCGGCGAACCGCCCACCGATGCCGAAATCCTGGCGGTCATTGAAGCGTTCGGCCGCGGGGCTGCTGCTGCCGTGGCATGTGGCTTCGATGCGGTGGAAGTGCACGCGGGCCATTGCTATGGCCCCGATCAATGGGCGTGGGATGTCACCAACATTCGCAATGATCGCTGGGGCGGCGATATCCAACGGCGGATGACCTTCAGCGTGGAGATCGTAAAAGCGATCCGCAAGGCGATAGGTCCGCGCGTGCCGGTGATCTGGCGCTTCTCGCAATGGAAGATCGGCGATTACACGGCCAGGCCGTTTAAGACGCCGAAGGATTTGGAAGACTATCTGCATCCGTTGGTGGATGCGGGTGTCGATTGCTTCGACGCTTCCACGCGCCGCTTCTGGATCAAGGAGTTCGAAGGTTCCGATATGGGGCTGGCGGGCTGGGCGAAGAAGATCACGGGCAAAAGCGTGATCATGGTCGGCAGCGTGACGCTGTCGTTGGAGCCCACGAATTCGCAGCTTCATCCCGAGCCGGTGGTGCCGTTCAATCCCGAGCAGATCGTCGATCTCATGCAGCGCTTCGATGAAGGCCAGTTCGATCTCGTCGCGGTTGGGCGGATGCTGCTATCGAACCCCGATTGGGTGAACCAGGTCAAGGCTGGCCATATCGAAGCGCTGAAACCGTTTGCCATGCGCTACGGCCGTGGAAAGCTGGATGAGCACGCGCAGCTGTAGGCGTAAAATCTCGTCCCAACGGATACACGCGATGCGAAAGCCAGTGCTGTGTGCATTTATTTTGGCCGCGGTAAATTTTATTGCGCCGGCGCAGGCTCAAAGCGGAGACAAAGATTTTGCACGGTGTGCAGATGCAAATCCGGCCGACCGCATAACGGTATGCACGGCGCTCATCAAATCGGGGCAGAAGAAACCAAACGATTACATGGGGGCTGTCTTACTCAGCCGCGGGGCAGCTTACGGCCGTACGCAGCAATACGATCTGGCCATTGCGGATTACACACGTGCGCTGCGTCTGGTGCCAAATAATCCGGATATCTACAATTACAGAGGCGTGGCGCGTGTTCATGCTCGCCAGTTCGATTTGGCGCTCGCCGATTTCAACGAGGCCATAAGGCTAAAACCGAGTCTTTCCTTCTCGTTTGAAAATCGCGGCATTGCCTATAATATCGGCAAGGGCGATTACGATCTCGCCCTTGCCGACTACAATGAGGCGCTCCGGCTGAAGCCAGATGCTGCGGAGGTGTTTCTCCTTCGTGGTAACCTCTACGCGCGAAACGACGAATTTGATCTTGCGCTTACGGATTACAACGAGGCACTCCGGCTAAAACCGGGCGCTGCAGAAGTTTTCTTTCTCCGCGGCAGCGCATATGAGCAGAACGGCAAACGCGATCTCGCCCTTGCGGATTACGACGAGGCGCTCCGTCTAAAGCCAGACGCTGCCGCGGTCTTCTACCGTCGCAGCTGCCTATATGCTCAGGAGGGGCAGTTCAATCTTGCCATCGAGGGCTTCACCCGCGCGATAGCTCTAAAGGCGGACGACGCCGAAGCTTTCGATGCTCGAGGGCATGCCCATCTCTCTTTGAAAGAGTACGATCTCGCCATGCAAGATGCCAATGCGGCGCTGCGATTGAAACCGGACTATGTCGAGGCGCTAATTGTTCGTGGCATGGCTGCGGAGAAAGAGGGCGATTTCGAGCCTGCGATAGCGGATTTTACGAAAGCGATGGACCTGCAACCGAATCTTGGGGATGCCGCTACAGAGGCTTTTAATGCGAGAGGGTTCGCTTACGAACATTCCGGGAATTCCGAAGCCGCGGCGCAGGACTACTTGCAAGCGCTAGCGTTAAATCCCAACGATCCCTCTGCCTTGTCCGGGAGTTGCAGTGTCCGGGAAATTCTGGCTCAGCAATTGAACTTGGCATTGTCTGACTGCACAAAAGCTCTTCAACTCAAGCCCAACGATGCAGATTTGTTGCTGATCCGTGGCGCGGTATATCTGCAAATGGGCGATTACCAGAACGCGATTGCCGATTGTGATGCATCGCTCGCGGTCGTCCCGCAATACGCAAGCGCTTTATATACGCGTGGCCGCGCAAAACAAAAAATAGGCGATGTGGCGGGAAGTAGTGCGGATATTGCCGCGGCCAAGGCGATCGAGCCTAGCATCGAGCAGCGCTTTAATCCCGATTATCCGTGATAAAAGCAGTGCGCTGTGCAGAACCTGACGGCTACCGCGCCGTCAGCCCATACGCCTTCGCCA
>CAIYRG010000013.1 GCA_903928515.1 uncultured Alphaproteobacteria bacterium
CTTGCGGCCATGCTGGAGCATCTCAATGAAGACGCGCTGGAAACCCTGGCGCTGGAAAATCGGGCGGATGCCAAGGCCGGCCGCCAGAGTGTGGCAGCCGCGCAGGCCAAACTGGACGGCGCGCGCAACGATCTATCGCCCAGCCTCAGCCTGAATCTGGAACCGGACCGCGCCATAATGCGCTATTCGCAATCTCTGGAGAACAATGCCGCCGAAGGCCAATTGGCCGAAGCAAAAGCCGACACGGCCCAGGCCCAGATTTCGCTCAACCGGCTGGAGATTCAAATCCGCCAGCAAGTCTCGGATAGTTTACGGGCTTTGCGGCGCGCCTATTCCGATTGGGTGATGGTGAACGACGCCGCCCAGCAGATGGACGTGGTGGTGATCGATGCGCAAGGCCGGGCGCGGCTGGGGGTTACCGATCAAAGCGATTTCGTCTCTGCCCAAAATCAGCGGGCGAATATTCGCAATCAGCTCGTCAATGTCAGGCTGCAATTTGTCTCCAGCCTGGCGGCCCTGCGCCTAGCGACGGGCACAATCAACCCGGAGGCGGACAAGCCGGAGTCCCTCGCCGCCAAATTCGTCAGTCCGGATATTCATTCCTAACGTCATTCCTGACCGGGCTGAAGATCCGCCACGCTGCCTGAGACCCAAGGCAAAGGCCCCAACTGTCCCTTCAGTTCGCATTCCACCAAATTCTTGGTGACGCCGGCCAATTTGCTTTTGGCCATCCAGCCCAATTCCGTGGCGGCGCGCGTCACATCCAGTTCGGTGCGCGCCACTTCGGTGGGACGCAGCAGCGACGCATCGGTATCCAGATGCGCCTCCAACGTAAGTCCCAACTCGGAAAAAACATTGGCCGCGAATTGGCGCAAAGTTTGAGTCTGCCCGGTTCCAATCACAATATCGCTGGGCTCATCCCGGCGCATCAGCTTCCAGATCGCTTCAACATATTCCGGGGCCCAGCCCCAATCGCGCGCAATTTCCACATTGCCTAGCGCCAGCCGCTCTTTCGAACCTTTGGCGATGCGCACCGCCGTGCTGACGATCTTTCTGGTGACAAAGCGCGCCGGCCGCAGCGGCGATTCATGATTGGACAGAATTCCCGAGCAGACATGCAGACCATAGGCCTCCCGGTAAATTCGGCTGGTCCAATAGGCGGCCGCTTTGGCCATCGCATAGGGGCTGCGCGGCTGGAACGGCGTAGCTTCATTCGCCGGCTCTGGCGTATTGCCGAAACATTCGCTCGACACCGATTGGAAATAGCGGATCGGGCTTTTCTCCAGCCGGAGATATTCCAGGATGTTCACGGCGGCGACAGCGACGCTCTTAAAGGTCTCGACCGGCAGCTCGAAGGACAGCGCCACGGAAGACTGCCCCGCCAGATTGTAGATTTCGCTGGGCTCGATCCGGCCCAGCAGAGAAAGAATGGAGCGAAATTCGCTGAGGTCGCCGGAATGAAGCTGGACTTGGTCACGAATGCCGATCCGCCGCAGCCGCTCGAACTGCGAGGCGCTGGCGTCACGGCTGACGCCATGAACCTGATAGCCCTTGTTGAGAAGAAGATGCGCCAGATAAGCGCCATCCTGACCCGAGACGCCGAAAATCACGGCAACAGGCTTGGACGTCATGCGGGCTCGGGTCCGGGGTTCGTGCCAAATATGGCTGCTGCCGGGCCCAAGGGCAAGAGATGAGAAATTTTCCAATCCGCGCCAATTTTGCTATGAGTTTGTTATAACGGGGCGGGGCACGAACAAGGAGCAAGCTGCGCATGCGGGCGGCTGTTTTCGCATTTTTGGATTACCGAATTGCAATCCGGATTTGCTTGCGTGGCGATTAAAATTTCCGCAAAGGCATTGTTGCGACGCCTTGGCCGCGGGATCGGGCGCCGCGCCCCGTCGCAAGCCGCGCAGGAATCGCTGCCTCAGGATTTGATGCTCGAACCCGATCCTGACGCCTTGCAAGCTTGGC
>CAIYRG010000014.1 GCA_903928515.1 uncultured Alphaproteobacteria bacterium
CACCCATATGGTTGCCACGCAAGTGGCGATCGATGATCGCCCCAGTGCTGTGCGCTATCCGCGCGGCGAGGGCACCGGCGTGGCCCGTCCTGCCGAGGGCGTTGCGCTGCCCATCGGCAAAGGGCGCGTGTTACGCGAAGGCAATTCGGTGGCGCTGCTGAGTTTCGGCACGCGCTTGCAGGAATGTTTGAAGGCGGCGGACAAATTGTCCGCCCACGGATTGTCGGTGACGGTGGCGGATGCGCGTTTCGCCAAGCCGCTCGACACGGAGTTGGTGACGAAGCTCGCTCGCAATCACGAAGTGCTCATCACCATTGAGGAAGGTTCCATTGGCGGCTTTGGCGCGCATGTGCTGCATCATCTCTCCTGGAGCGGGGCGTTGGATGTCGGCTGCAAGGTCCGCACCATGGTGCTGCCCGACAAATTCCTCGACCAGGACACGCCTGAAAAAATGTATGAAACGGCTGGGCTCGACGCCAACGCCATCGTTGCGACCGTCCTTGGCGCTTTGGGGCGCCAAGTCGAAGCCGCTGCCGTACTGGCATAATCAACATGGCTGAAATTCAAAAAAAGGCCGCCGAAGAGCGGGCCGATATGTTTTTGGTGGCGCGTGGCTTTGCCAAGAGCCGCGCCGAGGCGCAGGAGGCCATCCGCGCGGGGCGCGTGAAGGCCGATGGCGTGGGCGTGCAGAAGCCTGCGCAGATCCTGCGTGACGGACAAGAGATCGTCTATTCACCGGTCCACAATTACGTCTCGCGCGGCGGCGTGAAATTGGCCGCCGCACTCGAGCATTTTCATCTCTCGCCGGAAGGCCGCGTCTGCCTCGATCTCGGCGCCTCCACCGGCGGCTTCACCGATGTGCTGCTGCGCGGTGGTGCGGAACATGTCTACGCGGTCGATGTCGGCCACGGCCAATTGCATGGCAAGTTTCGGCGCGATGCGCGCGTCACGGTGCGCGAAGGTGTCAATTCGCGCAATCTGACCCGCGCCCATGTCCCGCAACTCGTCAGCGCCATCACGGTGGATGTGAGCTTCATCGGCTTGCAGACCGCACTGCCGGCCGCGCTCGAGCTTGCTGCGCCGGGCTGCTGGCTTGTGGGGCTGGTCAAACCGCAATTTGAAGTCGGCCAACTCTATGTCGGCAAGGGCGGCATCGTGCGCGATGAAGAGGCGCGGATGCGCGCCGTCTCCGACGTGTCCGAGTGGCTGGTCTCGAACGACGGCTGGGCCAGCCTGGGCCGCATGGAAAGCCCCATCGCGGGCGGCGACGGCAACGTCGAGTTTCTGCTGGCGGCAGCCAAACGGTGAGCGACCCGGTCGCTATCACGCGGCTGGGACATTCGGGTGATGGCCAAACGGAAGACGGGCGGTTCGTGCCTTTCGCGCTGCCCGGCGATTCCGTGCGCTTCGCGCCCGATGGGCGGGTGGAAGAAATCCTCCACGGCGGATCGGGCAGGGTGCCCCCGCCATGTCCCCATTTCACGCGCTGCGGCGGCTGCGGTTTGCAGCACATGGATGCGCAAACCTATCTCAGCTTCAAAAGCAGCCTGGTGACGAGCGCGCTGGCCGCGCGCGGTTTTGGCGATGTGCCTGTCGACCCTATCCGCGCCGTGCCGCCGGGCACGCGCCGCCGCGCGGCGCTGAAAGCGCACCGCCAAGGCGATGCCGTGCAGATCGGCTTTTACGAGCGCGACAGCCGCGTGCTGGTCGATATCGAAACCTGCCCATTGCTGACGCCGCGTCTTGTGCGCTTCTGCGCGAAAGCCCGCGCCGCACTTTTGCCGCTGCTGCGCGACAATGAGACCGCCGAGCTGCATGTCACCGACACGGAAGAGGGTGCGGATGTTTCGCTGCGGCTGAAGCGCGGTAACAACCTGAAGTTCTTGTCGGAACTGGCGAGCTTCGCGCAGCGCCTCGATCTGGCACGGCTGCATTGGAACGGCGAGTTGGTTGGCGTCTCGCGCACACCGCGCCTGCATGTCGGTGCTTACAGCGTGGCGCTGGCGCCGGAATCTTTTCTACAGCCGACGGCGGAGGGCGAGGCGATCCTTCAGGCGCTTGTCGTCGAAGGCGTGGGCAATGCCAAGCGCGTGGCCGATCTGTTCAGCGGGCTCGGCACGTTCGCCTTGGCGCTGGCCGGAAAACGCACGGTGCATGCCGTGGAAAATTCCAAGCCGATGCTTGCAGGCTTGGCCGCCTCTGGCGCGCTGCATCTCACCACCGAGGCGCGCGATCTGTTTCTCCGTCCGCTGCTGACGGACGAGCTGAAACGCTTCGATGCCGTGGTGCTCGATCCGCCGCGCCCCGGCGCGCTGGCACAGGTCGAGATGCTGGCCGCCTCCAGCGTGGCGCGTATTGTCTATGTGTCGTGCAACGCCGCCAGTTTCGCGCGCGATGCGCGGATATTGGTGGATGGCGGCTACCGGCTCGAGCGGGTGGCGCCTCTCGACCAATTTGTCTGGTCGGAGCATATTGAGTTGGCCGGTTTCTTCACCCGGCCAAAAATATCACCGAGGGGCGGATCGCGATGAATGGGGAATTGCGTATTGTCCGTATGCTGATGGCTCTGTGCGTGGGTCTCTTTATCGCGTCGGGCTCGACGGCGCGCGCCGATTCCGCCGCCACATTTTCGAATTGGACCGCCATCGTCGTGGCAGGCGACTGGCACAGCCAGGGCAACACGCCCACGCAAGCGTTCGACAATGCGCGCCGCGAGATCACGAAGCAGATTTACAGTCTCGGCTTCAGTCCGGCGAACACGCGGCAAATGTCGGCGCGGCTCGATCTCTACCCCGATCCGAACGTCTGGCATTCCGATCCCCGCACGCTGGAGAGCCTCTTGAAGCAGTTGCTGCCCCGCGCCTCGGGGGGCTGTTTCATCTACTGGACGGCCCATGGCGCGCCGGAGCGGCAGGGTATGATCTCCGGCGTGGTGGCGGACGAAACCATACTCTCGCCGGGCGGCTTGCGCGGAATCCTCGACAACACCTGCAAAGACAAGCCCACGATCCTCATCATTTCGGCCTGCTTCTCAGGGCAGTTCATTCCGCTCCTGCAGGCGCCCAACCGCATGATCCTGACGGCCGCGCGCCCGGATCGCGCGTCGTTTGGCTGTGGCATCGACAACGTCTACACATTCTTCGACGAATGCGTTTTGCAGTCGCTTCCGAAATCGCAGGATTTCCCGTCTCTCGGGCGAGTGGCGCAGGCTTGCGTCGCAGCCCGCGAGCAGCGCGAGAACATGACGCCGCCATCCGAGCCGCAAATCTCAGTCGGCGACCAAATCGCCCCGTTGCTGGTGCAGGCATCATTTCCAGCGAGTGTGAGCGCAAGCCCGTAGAGCGATGTAATGCCTCGGTTTTTGCCAGTCGTCTGCGCGGGCGCCAAGCCCGCCTTAAAGACGCCTACATTGGGGTGAGAACTAGAACCGTATGAACGCGTTTTAACTGCGAGCTTACTTGGAGATGATTATGAAGCCCGTTATTGCAGCCCTGACCGCCGCTTTGTTGCTTGCCGCAGCACCGTGTGCGTTCGCTCAGGATGACCAGCATCAAGGCGACCACAAGGGCGATGGTGGTGGCAAAGAAGATCACGGTGGCGGCCAAGGCGGCCAGCACCAGGGCGGTGGCCAAGGTGGTGGCCAACACAATGGACAGGCAGCGCCGCAGGCCGCTCCGCAAGCTGCTCCCCGGGCACAGGCGGCTCCGAAAGCCGCGCCTCAGGCACAGCAGACAGCGCCTTCTGGGAGAAACGGCGGAAAGGCCCATGTCGATGGCTTCGCCGATGCACCAGCGAACGGCTTGGTCAATCAGAAGAACGTGGACCGCGGCGAACGCCAGCGCGACAAGAAGGCCGATGAGCGTGCCAAAGTTCAAGACGAGCGTGTGCAGCGCGCGGCGGATCGCGATAACAATGATCGCGGCAACAATTTCGGCCGCGCCAACAACGATCGCGGCCGTCCCAACGGCAATGTGCGTCTGACGCGGTCGGCCAATCCTGAGGCCTTCCGTCACGGCGGCTCTTTGCGCCATGTCCGTGCCGCGCAGTACCAATACCCCCGCGGCTATAGCTATCGCCACTGGGGCATCGGCGAACGTCTGCCGACGCTCTTCATCTCGTCGTCGTTCTTCTTCAACGACTATTCCTATATCGGTCTTGAAGCGCCGCCCCCGGGATATGATTGGGTGCGTTATGGGCCCGACGCGCTGTTGGTGGACGAATACACCGGCGAAGTGGTCGATGTTGCTTACGGCGTCTTCTACTAGGCGTTAAACGTAGAAGCTTTGATAAGAGCCGCATTCGCAAGAATGCGGCTCTTATCGTTTTCTCCCCCGTCGTTACGGGGGAGGAAGCGAGCGTCAGCGAGCAGGAGGGGGAGTTGCCTCGAATTTGGCCCCTCCGTCCGACTTGCCTTCGGCTGCGTCGGACTCCTCCCCGTAATCACGGGGGGAGGAGCAACGGCGCTATGCATTCGGTGGAAGAAAAACGGAGAGCGTTAGCCCATCTGCGCGCGGTGGCGCAGGACGTGGTCGGCGAGCACACAAGCGAGCATCGCTTCGCCTACCGGCACGGCGCGAATGCCGACGCACGGGTCGTGGCGTCCCTTGGTAACGATCTCGGTCTCGTTGCCGTCGATGTCGATGGTCTTGCGGGGGCTGAGGATGGACGAGGTCGGCTTCACCGCGAAGCGCGCCACGATGGGTTGACCGCTGGAAATGCCGCCCAGGATTCCGCCTGCGTGGTTGGAGAGGAACACCGGCTTGCCGTCATTGCCACGGCGCATCTCGTCGGCATTGCCTTCGCCGGTGAGGGAAGCTGCCGCCATGCCATCGCCGATCTCAACACCCTTTACGGCATTGATGCTCATCAGCGCAGAAGCGATATCGGAATCCAGTTTGCCGTAGATCGGAGCGCCCAATCCCGCAGGGATTCCTTCCGCTACCAACTCAATGATGGCGCCGCACGACGAACCTGATTTGCGCAAGCCGTCGAGATAGGCTTCCCAGGCCGGCACCGATTTCGCGTCGGGCGAGAAGAACGGGTTTTCGGAAACCTGATCCCAGTTCCAATTCTTGCGGTCGATAGTTTGTGTGCCCATTTGCACCAGCGCGCCGCGCACGCTCACTTGGGCCAGCACATGGTCGAGCACTTTGCGCGCGACTGCGCCCGCCGCCACGCGCGTTGCGGTCTCTCGGGCGGACGAACGGCCGCCGCCGCGATAATCGCGGATTCCGTATTTGGCGAGATAGGTGTAGTCGGCATGGCCGGGACGGAATTTGTCGCGGATCTCGCCATAATCCTTTGAGCGCTGATCGACGTTCTCGATGAGGAGCGCGATGGGCGTGCCGGTGGTGAGTTGCTTCTTCATCCGCTCGTCCTGGAAGACGCCGGAAAGAATCTTCACCTGATCGGGTTCGCGCCGCTGGCTGGTGAAGCGCGATTGGCCCGGACGCCGGCGGTCGAGATCGCCCTGGATGTCGGCTTCGGTGAGCGCAATGCCCGGCGGGCAGCCGTCGATCACGCAGCCGATGGCGGGCCCGTGGCTTTCGCCGAAGGTCGTCACGCGGAAGAGGTGGCCGAAGCTGTTGAAGGACATGAGACGGTTCTAGGGAAGCGGCCCTGTTGCGTCAAACGCGGGTACTGGCCGAATTAGGGCACTCGCCCCAATTCGAAGCCTTCATCCTGCCAACCGGTAATACCCCCGATCATCTCCTTTACCGGGCGTCCTAATTTTGCCAATCGCACTGCACCCTTGTTCGCTCCGTTGCAATGCGGGCCAGAGCAATAGACCACGAACAGTGTGTCGGGTGGATACTCGGCTATCCGCTCAGCCGTAATCTTGGCGTATGGAATGCTGATTGCTCCCGCCGCATGTCCCTTTGCGAATAATTGTGGTGAGCGCACATCAACCAGCACGAAGCCCGGCGTACCAGAACGCATGGCATCCCAAACATCCCAGCAGTCCGTTTCGAAAGAGAGACGTTCCGAGAAATGGGTTAATGCCCGAGCAGAAGGCGCGGCGGGCGTCTCTGTCACATTATTGGTCGGTACCATCTAAATCCCCCCTTCAATTACGGTGAACCGCCCCGCCTTACGCCTGGGGTTCGATAAGCACGACTAACGTCGCCTCAATCACGAAACAAGATTTCTTTTCCGCCCGAGAGCTTCATCACGCCTTCGTTGGGCTGCGTGTAGGCGACGGTTTCTTCGGGGCTGAGTCCGAGATAATGCGCGCGGATCATGCGCACCACGCCGTTATGCGTGAGGATCACCGCGTCGCGATCCAGTGTGGCGAGGAATTTTCCCACGCGCGCGTAAACATCCGCCAAAGACTCGCCATCGGGGCGCACGTAATTCCATTGGTCGGTGAGGTAGCCCTTACCGTGGGGATCGGCGTTCATCTTGTCCCACGTCCAATCGGAGTGGAGGCCGAAATCGGTTTCCATCAAGCGCCGGTCGGTGCGGTAATCGTCAGGGCCTTGGCCCAATTCGGTGAGCACGATCTCCATCGCCTGACAGGCGCGATGCAGCGGGCTGGACACGAAATCGAGCGTTGCGGTTTGCGCTCCGGCTTCGCGCTTCAAGATATGCGTATTGAAGCGCACCTGGTCTTTGCCCTTCGCCGTCATGGGGGAATCGTTCTGGCCCATGATGCCGGATTTGGTGTTCGTCACGGTCTGGCCGTGACGCACCACGTAGAGCGTCAGATGTTTGAAATTAGGCGCCATCGCTTTTGTTCTGCACCACGGCGATGTCAGGCGCGTCCTCGGCTTTCATGCCGACGATGTGATAGCCGCCATCGACGTGCATCAACTCGCCGGTGATGCCGCGCGAAAGATCGGAGAGAAGGAACATGGCCGCGTCGCCGACTTCACCGGTCGTCATGTTGCGGCGGAGCGGCGAGTTGGACTCGCTCCATTTCAAAATGTAGCGGAAATCGCCGATGCCGGACGCCGCAAGTGTTTTGATCGGGCCAGCCGAGACCGCATTCACGCGGATCTGCTTCTTGCCGAGATCTTCGGCGAGATAGCGCACGCTGGCTTCCAGCGCGGCTTTGGCTACGCCCATCACGTTGTAATGCGGGATCACGCGCTCGGCGCCGAGATATGAGAGCGTCAGCAGGCTGCCGCCCTTGGTCATCAGCTTTTCGGCGCGCTGCGCCACGGCCGTGAACGAGTAACACGAGACGTTCATCGTCATCGCGAAGTTCTCAGGCGTCGTGTCGACGTAGCGGCCGTTGAGCTGTTCCTTGTCGGAGAAGGCGACGGCGTGCACCACGAAATCGAGGCTGTCCCACACCTTGGCGATCTCTGCGAAGCAGGAATCGAGCGATGCGGGATTGGAGGCGTCGCAATCGACGAGCAAAGCCGGGTTAAGCGGCTTCACCAGCGGCTCGACGCGCTTCCTGAAGACATCGCCCAGATACGAGAAAGCCAGCTCCGCGC
>CAIYRG010000015.1 GCA_903928515.1 uncultured Alphaproteobacteria bacterium
GCTGTTGTTCGACCGTAAGGTTTGGGCGGCGGTGCAGATGCGCCGCGGCCCGAACGTGGTGGGCGCGTTCGGCCTGCTGCAAAGCTTCGCCGACTTCCTGAAATTCGTGCTGAAGGAAATTGTGGTTCCGGCGGGCGCGAACAAGGTCGTGTTCTTCTTGGCCCCGATGCTGTCCTTCATCCTAGCTGTTGCCGCTTGGGCGGTTGTGCCGGTGGGGCCGGGCTGGGTGATCGCCGATATCAATGTCGGCATTCTCTATCTCTTCGCCATCTCTTCGCTCGGTGTGTACGGCATCATCATGGGCGGGTGGGCGTCGAACTCGAAATACGCCTTCCTCGGCGCGCTGCGTTCGGCAGCCCAGATGGTGTCTTATGAAGTCTCCATCGGCTTCATCCTGATCACCGTGCTGCTGTTCGCCGGATCGCTGAACCTTTCCGACATCGTGCGCGCCCAGGAACATCACTGGTTCATCTTCACGATGCTGGCGCCGATGTTCGTGCTGTTCTTCATCTCGGCGCTGGCCGAAACGAACCGGCCTCCCTTCGATCTGCCGGAAGCGGAATCGGAACTCGTGGCCGGCTTCATGGTGGAGTATTCCTCCACGCCGTATCTCTTGTTCATGATCGGCGAATATCTCGCCATCGTGCTGATGTGCGCCTTGTGCGCGATCCTGTTCTTCGGCGGCTGGCTGCCGCCTTTGGACATCTGGCCTCTGAACGCCATTCCGGGCGTGATCTGGCTGATCATCAAAGTGTGGTTCTTCTTCTTCCTGTTCGCGATGGTGAAGGCGATCGTGCCGCGCTATCGCTACGACCAGCTGATGCGGCTGGGCTGGAAGGTGTTTTTGCCGATCTCGCTCGTGTGGGTGGTGCTGACGTCCGGCTACCTCCTGTATTTCGACAAGCTGCCGGGTTGAGGTGACTTTATGAACTGGCTCACCCGTAACGCGCGTTCGATCTTCCTCTGGGAATTCGTCACCGGATTCTTCCTGGCGATGAAATATCTCTTTCGTCCCAAGAAGACGCTGAACTATCCGTTTGAGAAGGGCCCGTTGTCGCCGCGTTTCCGCGGCGAGCATGCGCTGCGCCGCTATCCTTCGGGCGAAGAGCGCTGCATCGCGTGCAAGCTCTGCGAAGCGGTGTGCCCGGCGCAGGCCATCACCATCGAGGCGGAGCCGCGCGACGATGGTTCACGCCGCACCACGCGCTACGACATCGACATGGTGAAGTGCATCTATTGCGGGTTGTGCCAAGAAGCGTGCCCGGTGGATGCCATCGTGGAAGGGCCGAACTTCGAGTTCTCTACCGAGACGCGCGAAGAATTGTATTACGACAAGGCCCGGCTGCTCGCGAATGGCGACCGCTGGGAACGCGAAATCGCGAAGAATCTGGAATTGGACGCACCGTATCGCTGATCAAACAGCAATGCCGCAACCTGAGCGTGTCGAAGGGTGTGGAGAGGGGACTAAGGCCTAAATGATTGCAGGGATCGCCTTCTATATCTTTTCGGCGGTGATGATCCTCTCCGCGCTGCTCGTCATCGCGGCGCGCAATCCCGTGCACTCGGTGCTGTTCCTCATCCTCGCCTTCTTCAACGCCGCCGCATTGTTCGTGCTGCTGGGCGCGGAGTTCCTGGCGATGATCCTGGTCGTCGTCTATGTCGGCGCGGTCGCGGTGCTGTTCCTCTTCGTCGTGATGATGCTCGATGTGGATTTCACCGCGCTGAAAAAGGGCGCGTTGCAGTATCTGCCATTGGGTGGGCTGGTGGGCCTCGTGTTCTTGGCCGAGCTTTGCGTCGTGCTGACGGGCGCTGTCTTCCCCGGCACGGCAACCGTGCCGCATGCCACACCGGAAGGTGCCATCTCCAACACGCGCGCCATCGGCGCGGTGCTCTACACCGATTATTTCTTCTACTTCCAATTGGCCGGCATGGTGCTTCTGGTCGCCATGATCGGCGCCATCGTGCTCACGCTGCGGTCGCGCCCCGGTGTTCGCCGGCAATCGATTGCGCGGCAGGTGGCGCGCCGTCCGGCGGATTCCATGGCGCTTGTCGATGTGAAGCCCGGCGAGAACGGCGAGAGGGGCGCATAACATGACCATCAGTCTGGCCAATTACCTGACCGTCGCCGCCATCCTGTTCACCATCGGCGTGATCGGCATTTTCATCAACCGCAAGAACGTCATCGTCATTCTGATGTCGATCGAGCTGATCCTGCTCGCGGTCAACATCAACCTCGTGGCGTTCTCCGCATTCCTGGGCGATCTCTCCGGACAGATTTTTGCGCTGTTCGTGCTGACGGTCGCCGCCGCCGAGGCCGCCATCGGGCTCGCCGTTCTCGTCGTCTATTTCCGCAACCGCGGCACTATCGCGGTTGAGGACATCAATTTGATGAAGGGCTGATTTCTTACGATGTACACGGCCATCGTCTTTCTTCCCCTTCTGGGTTCGGCTATCGCCGGCTTGGGCTGTCGCGTTTTGCCTGCGCGCATTGCCGAGCTGGTGACCACGCTCTTCCTGTTTATCTCCGCGGGCCTCTCGGCCGTTACCTTCTATAACGTGGCGATCAACGGACATTCAGCCATCGTGCCCATCGCCACCTGGATCGCCTCGGGCGACTTCCAAGTGAACTGGACGCTTCGCATCGACACGCTCACCGCCGTGATGCTGGTTGTGGTGACGGGTGTGTCCTCGCTCGTGCATCTCTATTCGTTCGGCTACATGGCGGAAGATCCGCATCGTCAGCGTTTCTTTGCGTATCTGTCGCTGTTCACCTTCGCCATGCTGATGCTGGTGACGTCGAACAACCTGTTGCAGACCTTCTTTGGCTGGGAAGGTGTGGGCCTCGCGTCCTATCTGCTGATCGGCTTCTGGTACTACAAGCCTGAAGCCAACGCGGCGGCGATGAAGGCCTTCATCGTCAATCGCGTGGGCGATTTCGGCTTCGCGCTGGGCCTGTTCGGCCTGTTCTATGTGTTCGGCTCGCTGGATTTCGACACGATCTTTGCTGCCGCTCCGGGCGAAGTGGGCAAGAGCTTCGTGTTCGCCGGCCAAAACGTCGACATCCTCACCACGCTCTGCGTGCTTCTGTTCATCGGTGCGATGGGCAAGTCCGCGCAGCTCGGCCTGCACACCTGGTTGCCGGACGCGATGGAAGGCCCGACGCCGGTCTCCGCACTCATCCATGCCGCCACCATGGTGACGGCGGGCGTGTTCCTGGTCTGCCGTTGCTCGCCTCTGTTTCATTTGGCGCCGCGCGCCGCCGAAATGGTGACTTTCGTTGGCGCCACCACGGCGTTTTTCGCCGCGTCCGTCGGTCTGTTCCAGAACGATATCAAGCGCGTGATCGCGTATTCCACCTGCTCGCAGTTGGGCTACATGTTCGCGGGCGCGGGCGTCGCCTACTACGACGCCGCCATGTTCCATCTGTTCACGCATGCCTTCTTCAAGGCGTTGCTGTTCTTGGGCGCGGGCTCTGTGATCCATGCCATGCACCACGAGCAGGACATGCGGAAGATGGGCGGCTTGTGGAAAGCCA
>CAIYRG010000016.1 GCA_903928515.1 uncultured Alphaproteobacteria bacterium
CCATAGGTCGAAAGCGGCGCGTAGATCGTCCAACCGCCGCCAACACCGGTGCCGCCCGAGTCTCCTTCCACAAACATGGAGAGGATCAGCAGGCAGAACGAGAACGGCAACAGCCAGAAGCTGATGTTGTTCATGCGCGGGAACGCCATGTCCGGCGCGCCGATCATCAACGGCACAAACCAGTTGCCGTAGCCGCCGATCATCGCGGGCATGATCATGAAGAACACCATGATCAGGCCGTGGCCGGTGACGAACACGTTGAAGGTGTGCGGATCGGAGAAGATCTGCAGGCCCGGATACATCAGCTCAGCGCGCATCATCATCGACAGGAACCCGCCGACGATGCCGGCGAAGATCGCGAAGATCAGGTACATCGTGCCGATGTCTTTGTGGTTCGTCGAATAGACGTAACGGCGCCAGCCCGTCGGGTGATGGCCCTCGTCCGCGTGGTCATCGCCGTGACCGGCGTGACCGTGCTCCACATAGGCGTTCGTCATAAGGACCTCGCTTTACTGCGCCGCGACGCGCGTCGGAGCCGACGCATCGTCTTGGGCAAATTTCTTTTTGGCTTCCGCGACCCAGGCGTCGAACTTCTCCTGGCTCACGATCTCGACCTCGATAGGCATGTAGGCATGGCGCGCGCCGCACAATTCGGAGCACTCGCCGTAATAGATGCCTTCCTTCTCGGCCTTGAACCACGTCTGGTTGATGCGGCCGGGTTCGGCGTCGATCTTCACGCCGAAAGCGGGCAACGCCCAGGAATGGATCACGTCGGCGCCCGTGGTGAGCACGCGAATGGTTTTGCCGACCGGCAAGATCACGTGATTGTCGGTGCCGAGCAGGCGCGGTTCGCCCTTCGCCTTGGCATCGGCATCGTTCAACACCTGACTGTCGAAGGCGAAGTTCCCGTTGTCGGGATATTCGTAGGACCAATACCACTGGCGGCCGATCGCCTTGATGGTGAGGTCGGCCTTCGGAATCGTGTCTTCAAAATAGAGAAGACGGAACGACGGGATAGCGATGCCGACCAGGATCAGCACCGGCACCACGGTCCACAACACCTCAAGAAGCGTGTTGTGAGTCGTCGCCGACGGAACCGGGTTCGCCTTCGAATTGAACTTGATGACGATGTAGGCGAGCAGCCCCAACACGAACAGGCTGATCAGGGTGATGATAACGAGCAAGCCGTTATGCAGGCTGACGATACCGCGCATGCGGTCATCGGCCGGGGTTTGGAAATACATCTGCCACGGGACAGGCTGAGAGCCCCCCGTGGTTTCGGCGGCGCTGGCAGCACCCATATTGAGCAGCAGAACGGTGAGCGCGGATACTGCCGCGAGCCCCGTCCATGTCATTGCCGCGCCAAGCTTTCGGATCATCTTCAACCCCGCATGGAGACGCTAAGGCCGGATGCGATTCCCGGCCTCTTTTCGGCCGCGATTTAGGCGGCCAGACACCTGTAAGTCATCGGTTCCCAACTCATTGCGACCTTATGCCACGCGCTTGAGCAGGGCTCGTGAGCGCGCAGATTTGGCCCGTCTGCCGGGATGACGCCGGAGATCACAGCCCTTATATCAAATGCTCTCGCTTAGGCTGTGTGAAAGTCGTCGCACGCCCAACATTCGGAGTTCTCCCATGGACGAATTGTTTTTCAACCAAACCGGCCTCGACCGCGGACGCGTCCAGAAGATCGTCGATGATTCGCTCAAGGGAACCGACGATGGCGAGATGTTCCTGGAGTACCGGCAGAGTGAAAGCTTCGCTTTCGATGACGGCCGGTTGAAGGCCGCCTCCTACGACACGACGCAGGGTTTCGGCCTGCGTGCCGTTTCCGGCGAGGCCACCGGCTATGCCCATGCCTCGGAACTCTCCGAAGACGCCATGAAGCGCGCGGCTTCGGCCGTGGGCGTGGTGAAGGCCGGCCATTCGGGAACCGTCGCGGCCCCCCCTGCCCGGACCAACATCCACCTTTATACCGATGCCAGCCCCATCGATTCGGCCAGCTTTGACACCAAAGTGAAGCTGATGGGCGAGATCGACGCCTATGCCCGCAGCCTCGACCCGCGCGTGCGCCAGGTCTCCTGCTCCCTCGCCGGTGAATGGCAGGTGGTGGAAATCCTGCGCCCCGGCGGAGAAGTCTATCGCGACGTGCGCCCGCTGGTGCGGCTCTCGATCTCGATGGTGGTGGAAGAAAACGGCCGACAGGAATCGGGTTATTACGGCGGCGGCGGCCGTCAGGCCTACACGCATTATATCCAGCCCTCGTACTGGCAGGCGGGCGTCGATGAGGCGCTGCGGGGCGCTCTGGTGAATTTGGCCTCGGTCCCCGCCCCGGCCGGCGAGATGCCGGTGGTGCTCGGACCCGGCTGGCCCGGCATCCTGCTGCACGAAGCTGTGGGTCACGGGCTGGAAGGCGATTTCAACCGCAAGAAGACCTCGGCCTTCGCAGGCCTGCTTGGCCAACGCGTGGCCTCCCCCGGCGTGACGGTGGTGGATGACGGCACGATCCCCGACCGCCGCGGCTCGCTGACCATGGACGACGAAGGCACGCCCACATCGCGCACCGTGTTGATCGAAGACGGCATTCTCAAAGGCTACATGCAGGACCGCATGAATGCGCGCCTCATGGGCGTGGCCGCGACCGGCAACGGACGGCGCGAATCCTACGCGCATTCGGTGATGCCGCGCATGACCAACACCTACATGCTCGGCGGCGACAAGAGCCCTGAAGAGATCATGGCGAGCGTGAAGAACGGAATCTATGCGGTGCAGTTCGGCGGCGGCGAAGTGGACATCACGTCGGGCAAGTTCGTGTTCTCCTGCACCGAGGCTTACCGCATCGAGAACGGCAAGCTCGGCACGCCGATCAAAGGCGCGACGCTGATCGGCAACGGTCCCGATGCGATGACGAAGGTGTCGATGATCGGCAACGATATGAAGCTCGACAACGGCATCGGCGCGTGCGGTAAGGCCGGACAGAGCGTGCCGGTGGGCGTGGGCCAGCCGACATTGCGCATCGATGGTCTCACCATCGGCGGCACTGCCGTTTAACGCGAGCCACTCTTTAAGAGAACAAGGCATGAGCAAACCGTGGTTCCGCGCCAAACGCTTCGGTTATGGCGCGGGACCGCCGCTATGCTGGCAAGGATGGGCGCTGATGCTCGCGCCCATCCCGGTTGCCTTCGCAATCGGATATCTCGCCGCGCAAACCTACGGTGAATTCATCTTCGCGCCCGCGATTGTGATCAGCGTTGCGGTTCTTCTCATTCCAGTGATGATCGTGGCGCGCGCCAAAACCGAAGGTGGTTGGCGCTGGCGTTGGGGCGATAAAAGGCCTGACAAAGAGGATTGGCGATGATCGAACTCAAAGGCCACACGCGCGATCTGGGCGACGGATTTACCGTCAGCCGCATGTTGCCGGATGCCGCGCGCCGCTCCGTCGGACCGTTCGTGTTCTTCGATTATTTCGGACCCGTTGATTTCCCTCCCGGTAAAGGCATCGACGTGCGGCCGCACCCGCATATCGGCTTGGCGACGGTCACGTATTTGTTCGAGGGCTCGCAGATGCATCGCGACTCTTTAGGAACGGTGCAATCGGTGCAGCCGGGCGATGTGAACTGGATGACGGCCGGGCGTGGCATCGTCCATTCCGAACGCACCGCACCCGACGTGCGCGCCGCCGGCCATCGCCTGCATGGCATCCAAAGCTGGATCGGACTGCCGACAAAAGACGAAGAAGTCGCGCCGAGCTTCCAACATGCCAGCGTGAAAGACCTGCCGCGCAAATCCGAAAACGGCGTCGATCTGCGCCTTATCACCGGCAAGGCCTATGGCCTCACTTCGCCTGTGCGCGTGTTCTCCGACATTTTCTATGCCGATGCGCGGTTCACACCCGGATCGTCTCTGCCGCTCACCGTCGAGCATGTCGAACGCGCGATCTTCATCGTGGACGGATCGCTGGATGTGAACGGCATCACCTACCAACGCGGGTCGATGCTGGTGTTCGAAGCCGATGAACGCGTGAACATGAGTGCCTCCGCCACCGCCCGCGCCATGCTGCTGGGCGGCGCGCCGCTGGATGGTCCGCGTCATCTGTGGTGGAATTTCGTGGCGAGTTCGCAGGAGCGCATCGATCGCGCGAAGGCGGAATGGAAAGCCAAGCCGCAGGGTCACATCGCAGGCGATCCGGAGTTTATTCCGCTGCCGGAAAATCGCTAGCCACCAACCTCGCCATGGCCGGGTTTAACCCGGCCACCCAGCACGCGAGCGTCTGCGAGCGGCAAACCTATTGGCGCGTGGACACGCGCCTACTGGGTGGCCGCCTCAAGGGCGGCCATGGTGGAGAGATTTGATCTGCGAGAAACGGCTAAAGGAAATTGTATTCCTCGAACAGGCGACTGAGATCGCCTTTCCATTCGCCGTGATAGAGCGCCAGCATTTCGTCGGCGCGCGTCTGGCCGCGCTGAACCAAATCCCACAACGGTTGCAGGAAGCCTTCTTCGCTCATCCCGCCGCCATCCATCTTGGCGCGAGCCCGCAAGCCCAGCGTCGAAATTTCCAGCATCTGACGCGCCAGCGCCTGCACGGTCGTGTTACGGAACGGTGTTTTGAAACCTTGCACCGCCACGGAGGAACGCATCTGCTGGCGCTCTTCCGCCGTCCAATCCTTCACCATGTCCCAGGCCGCATCGAGCGCGGTTTGATTGTAATAAATTCCGGTCCACAAAGCGGGCATGCCGCAGATGCGCCGCCACGTGCCGCCATCGGCGCCGCGCATCTCAAGGAATTTCTTCAGCCGCACTTCCGGGAAGATCGTGGTGAGGTGATCGGCCCAATCGGACATCGACGGTTCGATGCCTTTCAGCTCCGGAATCGTGCCATCGAGGAAATGGCGGAAGCTCTTGCCCGAGACGTCGATATATTTGCCGTCGCGATAGACGAAATACATCGGCACATCGAGCGCGTAGTCGACATATTGCTCGAAGCCGAAACCATCCTCGAACACCCACGGCAACATACCCGAGCGCGCATTGTCGGTGTCGGTCCAAATCTGCGAGCGATACGAGAGGAAACCGTTGGGGCGGCCTTCGCGGAACGGCGAGTTGGCGAACAGCGCGGTTGTCACCGGCTGCAACGCCAAGCCGACGCGGAATTTCTTGATCATGTCGGCTTCGGAGGAGAAATCGAGATTCACCTGCACCGTGCAGGTGCGGAACATCATCTCCAAACCGTAGCCACCAACCTTCGGCATGTAATTGCGCATGATGCCGTAACGCCCTTTGGGCATCACCGGCACGTCGGACAATTTCCATGTCGGCGCAAAGCCCAGGCCCAAACAGCCCGCACCCATCGCGTGGCAAATCTCGCGCACCTGATCGCGATGCAAATTCACTTCGTTGCAGGTCTCGTGCACGCTTTTCAGCGGCGCACCTGACAGTTCGAATTGCCCGCCCGGTTCCAAGCTCACCGAGGCGCCGTCTTTCGTCAGGCCGATAATGTGCTCGCCTTCGCGCACAGGCGTCCAACCGAACGGCTGCAAGCTTTCCAGCAAGGTGCGGATCGACGGCGCGCCGGGATATTCCGACTGATAAGGGAGCGGAAGATGGCGCTTCAGATCGTAGACGAATTTTTCGTGCTCGGTGCCGATGCGCCAATCGCGCTCCGGTTTTGAGCCGTCTTCCAGATGAGCCACGAGATCGGCGCGCGATCCAATAGGCCCCCCAGCGGATTGGGGGATAGACATGGGAATTCCTCGCGCGGGCTGCTGTTGGTGCGCCGAGAACCTAGTGATGGTCCGGGGCGGTTACAAGCGGGGCGGTTCTACCTGTCGGGAACTGCCCTTTATTCGGAATGCCAGTCACCTTTCAGCGCGCCCCACACGCTGAGTGCCGCCAAGGCCGCCGTATCGGCCCGCATAATGCGCGGCCCCAGACTGACGGGCAGAACGAAATCGTGGCCACGGATCAGTGCGCGCTCCGCGTCGTCAAAGCCGCCTTCGGGGCCCGTAAGAATGCCCCAGGCGTCGCTGTGCGGCGCGGCAGCCAAGCCTTCAGCGATAGAAGGTGCGCCACCTTCGTCGCAAAACACGAGCCGCCGTTCGCGTGGCCAGTTCTTGAGCAAAGTATCCAAGGCAACCGGTTCGCGAACCTCCGGCACATCGTAACGTTCAGATTGTTCCGCCGCTTCGATGGCGTTGGAAACAATGCGCTCCAGGTTCACGCGCCGCGCGATGGTGCGATGGGTGATGACCGGCTGCAGCACACGCACGCCCAACTCGGTCGCCTTCTGCGCCACATAATCCGACGGCGTCTTCTTGATCGGCGCGAACGCCAGCCACAGATCGGGACTGGCGCGCATCTCGGCCACACGCGCCTCGCATATGAGAACGCAGGAACGTTTGCTCACTTCGGCTATGCGCGCACGCCACTCGCCGTCGCGGCCGTTGAACAGTCCCAGCCCGTCGCCGCTGCGCGCCCGCATGACATGCAGCAGATAATGCGCTTGGCCGTCGGTCGGCGCGATGCGCGCGCCCGCGTCCAGCGAATCGTCGACAAACAGGCGGAGCTTTCCGCCGGGTTCCGACAACATCTTGTTCTCGTCACGCATGTTAGATCTTCATTGGAGGGTAGTTGGTCAGTTTGAATTGATTGCAGCAAATAAAGCCATGCCACCCACGTCCAGAAGCTTCTCCACACGCGTGAATCCCGCATCTCTCAATGCGAGGGGCTGTTCCTCCGCCGTTGCATACAATTGCGGATTCTTGGCGGTTCCTGCCTCCCAATAATGATCGCAATAGAGAATCATTCCGCCCGGCACCAAACACTGTCGCGCACGCGACAGAAAATCCGGGAGATACCGCTTGTGGCGCGTTTCGTGCGCTGCCTGCATCGTTACTACGCAATCGAAAAGACCGAGTCCATTCGGCCAATAGGTTCCTCGAAAATCGCGTTCCACAAACTCCACGTTGCTCACCAAGGCGCCGAGCCATTGGACCGCCAACTCGTGCATTGCTGCCGAGAAATCCAGAGCAACGTATCGTGACACCCTGCAATGGAGCAGAAGCTGTTCAGCAAGATGTCCCGGACCCGACCCCAGTTCCAAAAGAGAAATAGATTGCGAAAATCGATCGCGGATCGCGGCCACGAAAAATGCAAAGAATTGCGTCCGATAAGGCCGCCGCGCCATCGTGGTAGCTTCCCACGCTTTCGCCTGCGCCGGATCGCGAAAGTCTATTGGACTGGCCACATCGTCGTCGGGCATCGTGATCACTCTTACAATTTCAGTTCCGCGCCACTTCCACTGGAGCGTTCATTTGTGGACAGAGACGCGCCAAGCTACGTTCGCGCCCGAAGCGATCCTCAGCACCATGGCCATCGACCCGCAAGCCCCCTCGCCTTTCGATCTCCGCGCCGGCGCGAAACCCGCCGATGCGATTGCCGCGACCTGGGTGGATGCCATGCCCGGCTTCACCCAGCCTTATTTGCGGCTGATGCGGCTGGATCGGCCCATCGGCACGTGGCTGTTGTTCTTGCCTTGCGTGTTCGGGCTTGCGCTGGGGGCGGCCACGCTCGGGCGCTCCTTCCCCAATCCACTTTACATTCTCTTCTGTGGCGTCGGCTCCGTGGTGATGCGCGGCGCGGGCTGCACCTATAACGACATCGTGGATCGCGACATCGACGCGCGTGTGGCGCGCACGCGCGGACGCCCGATCCCATCGGGCGCGGTGAGCGCTAAGGCCGCGGCTGTGTTCGCCGGTCTGCTTTCGCTCACAGGGCTCGTAATCCTGCTGCAGTTCAATTTTCTGGCCATCGAGCTGGGCATCGGATCGCTGCTGCTGATCGGCATCTATCCCTTCATGAAGCGCATCACATGGTGGCCGCAGGCCTGGCTCGGCCTCACCTTCAATTGGGGCATACCGCTTGCCTATGCCGCGGAAACGGGCCGCGTCGATTGGCCGGCCTGGGTGCTGTACGCCGGATGCTTCTTCTGGACGCTCGGCTACGACACGATCTACGCGCACCAGGATAAAGAGGACGATGCGCTGATCGGCGTGAAATCCTCAGCGCGCGCTTTGGGCAGCAACACAAAGCCCTGGCTGATTGTGTTCTATGCGCTGTGCTGGCTTTTGATTTTGGCCGCAGGGCTAATGGCGGGCTTAGGCATTGTGTTCGGGTTGGCGCTGCTCGTCACCGGCATCCATTTCGTGTGGCAGGTATACGCGCTCGACATCGACAAGCCGCTGCTGTGCCTGCGGCTGTTCCGCGCCAATCGCGATGCGGGTGCGCTGATCGCCGGGGCGCTTGTTCTCGGCATGATCGCCGCCTTCGCGATTCCATGATGAATTTTGGCGCATGACGGACAACACCATCGCATCCTTCGTGAACGCGAACAGCGCACTGAGCCATGCCCCGCTTGTTCCCGAGATCGCGCTGTATCTCGCAGCGGATGTTCTGACGCTGTGGCGCGAGAGCGAAACGCTGCAAGCCAAGAACATGCCGCCGCCCTATTGGGGCTTTGCCTGGCCGGGCGGACAAGCACTGGCGCGTTACATCCTCGATCATCCCGAAATGGTCGCGCAAAAAACCGTGCTCGATTTCGGCTCGGGAAGCGGGCTGATCGCGCTCGCCGCCGCAAGGGCCGGTGCCGCACATGTGGACGCCGCCGAGATCGACGCGCTGGCGCGCAATGCCATCGCGCGCAACGCGGAGGCCAATTCTCTGTCCGTCACCATCCGGGCTGAGAACCTGATCGGCAGCGACGGCGCATGGCAAACGATCCTGGTCGGCGACATGTGTTACGAGCGGCCGCTGGCCGAATCGCTCACCGCCTGGTTGCGCACATGCGCGACAAACGGCGCGCTGGTGCTGATCGGCGATCCCGGCCGCAACTATTTTCCGAAAAGCGGCCTCGAGCAGCTCGCATCGTTTGAAGTGCCGACATTGCTGGATCTCGAAGACAAAGCCGTGCGCAGCACCGGCGTTTACAAATTGCTGGCCTGATTTGTTGAAGCGGCGGGCCTAGCCGGACGCGACATCCTCTGCCACAGTCGTGAACATTAACTGGGGGCAATCATGGCAGGCAGCGAAGATCCGACCGGCGAAACGCACGAACTGCGACGCGCGCTCGGCCCCGTCCACCTGACCGCGCTTGGCATCGGCGCCATCATCGGCGCGGGCATTTTCGTCTCCACCGGACAGGCCGCCGCGCAATCGGCCGGCCCCGCGGTGATGATCTCCTACATCATCGCCGGCATTGGCTGCCTGCTGGCCGGACTCTGCTACGCTGAATTTTCCACCATGATTCCCGTCGCGGGCAGCGCCTATTCATATGCCTATGCTTCGCTCGGCAAATTCCTCGCCTGGGTCATCGGCTGGGATTTGATCCTGGAATATCTCGCAGCGGCTTCCGCCGTGTCGGTCGGCTGGGCCGGTTATTTCAGCGGCCTGATGAAAAACATCGGCATCACAATTCCCCAACAATTCGAGTCTTCGCCCATCGTGATGAGTGCGGATCACGCCATCAGTTTCTCGGGCGCGTATATCAACCTGCCCGCCTGCCTGCTCGTTCTCGCCCTCACGGCCCTGTTGATCGTCGGCATTCGCGCCTCGGCCACGTTCAACGGCGTGATGGTCGCGATTAAACTCGTCGTCGTCGTGCTCGTGATCGGGTTTGGTTTCGCCTACATCAAGCCGGAGAACCTCACGCCCTTCATTCCGCCGAACACCGGCCAATTCGGCCATTACGGCTGGAGCGGAATCCTGCAAGCGTCCGAAGTGGTGTTCTTTGCCTATATCGGCTTCGACTCGGTGTCGGTCGCCGCGCAGGAAGCACGCAACCCGCAGCGTGACATGCCCATCGCCATTCTCGGATCATTGGCCATCTGCACCATTCTCTATGTGCTGATGTGCCTCGTGATGACGGGACTGGCGCCCTACAAAACCCTCGACGTGCCGCAGCCCGTGGCCGTAGCCGTGGCGGCCGCCGGCGGTGCGCTGGATTGGCTCGTGCCCATCGTCAATCTCGGTGCAACGCTGGGCCTGGGCACCGTGGTTCTGGTGCTGCTGCTCGGCCAATCGCGCATCTTCTATGCGATGTCGCGCGACGGCATGCTGCCCAAGGCCTTCTCCAAGGTGCATCCGAAATTCCGCACGCCGCATGTCTCGACCATGATCATCGGCGGTTCGGCGGCGGTGCTCTCGGCGTTCCTGCCGCATGATCTGCTGATCGAGCTGGTCTCCATCGGCACGCTCGCCGCCTTCGTGATCGTGTGCATCAGCGTGATGGTTTTGCCCAAACCCAACCCCAGCGCGCACCGCCCCTTCCGCACGCCGTTCGTTCCCTGGGTTCCCATCGGCGGCATTGTGGTGTGCGGCAGCATGATGCTGGGCGCTCCCCTGGGCACCTGGATTCGCGTGGTGGTGTGGTTCCTGATCGGCATGGTGCTGTACTTCGCCTATGCCTCGAAGCACGCGAAAACCCCGGATTGGGCGCTGAAACCCGAGGCCAAATAACGCCATGGCCTCGGTGTGCGACCTTTTGCGCCGGGCTCGATAAGCGAATGTCGCGGCGCGCGGGGGCAGCAATGCTGTATTTGCTGCGCCCATAACCGCCTTGGCGATCGCTCAGGAGAATGTCGTGATACCTCTGGCACCTGCCCTTCTGTGTACCGCGTTCGTGCTCAGTGTCGCTGTGCCGCTGCAAGTGCGGGCGCTACGCAGCGGCCAGGCGAACGGCTATCTCCGCGCCAAGCAGCCGTTGAATTACTGGTCTGCCATCACGGCCTTCGGCCTACTGATCGTCTGCTGCACCCTGTTGCTGGCGACCCACGCCCCTGAAATCGTCTCCTTAATCACGCCCTAAGCAACGATGATTTTAAGCGGCTTGGTAACCAAGCCGTGGGTGACGGCGGCTAGGCCTTAAGGCTAGTTTGCCGCCATGAGTTACCGCTCCCTCAGAGACTTCATTGCCGCGCTCGAAGCGGAAGGCGAACTCGTGCGCGTGCGCGAGCCCGTCTCCACAGTGCTTGAGATGACGGAAATCCAGACGCGCCTGCTCGCCGAAGGCGGGCCCGCAGTGCTGTTCGAAAAGCCGGTGAAGGCCGACGGCACG
>CAIYRG010000017.1 GCA_903928515.1 uncultured Alphaproteobacteria bacterium
CGGCGGCGGCGGTGGAGGCAGATCAGCCTGCTGCTGTTGCTGCAAGAGTGCAGCTTCGAGCGGGCCTTTGATAACGCTGATCGCCGTCTTCGCCAGACCGCTGGCAAGTGCGTAGATCAGGATCACGTGAATGACTGCGACTACGGTGAGGCCGACAACGCGGTTCGAATTCTTGACCGGCGTCGGCGGCAGCATTCCCATTCCTTCGGAAGGTGCTTCCATACTCCGATAAACCCCACAATATTGGAAAACCGGTGCGACGTTACCGGACCTGACCCAAGACTATTATTATCCGCCGCAGTGAACGCAAGTTTGGCGCGCGTTCTAGCGCGTAGGAGCGAATATTAACAGTCCCTTTATTTTGGTCCAGGGGCGGCATCATTAACAGTGCACGGCGCCTTGGTTTTCGTGTTCCTCCAACAAGGCGTGTTTCCTAGCGAGCACCTCGTGCGCACGCAATAGAAACTCGTTGAAATTGCGAAGAGAAATCGATGCGTGGTGAATTTCGCTGACGGCGGCGTCGTGTTTGCGCACCATTCCAAACTCAGTGTTGCAGTGCGAAATGCGACAACGCGCATACGAACTGCGACAACGGAATTCTGCGGCTTTCTTCGTCGCCAAAGCCGCGGTGCGTGAAACCAAAGGTTTGCGCATTAACAAGGCATTAGAAGGCTTCGGGGCAGAATACGCGCGGAAGCCGGATCAGGCCGCTTGCACATGCGGCAGCGACGCTTCCCGCGAAAGATGACGGTATAGGCGTATGGATCGGGAAAAAACGCGACGTCTCAGCTGCACGAAGCTGACCGAGAAGCAGGTCGCCGCGGCGGCTGCCCGTCACGAACTTTTGTATTCGGGACGTGTGGGCGGTGCGCGCGCGGTGTTCGCATTCTGCGATCTTTCGGGCCTCGATCTTTCCGGGCGCAATCTCGCCGACGCCGATTTCACCGGCGCGTATCTCGAAGAAACGAATTTGGCCGGCGCGAAATTGGATTCCGCGAGCTTCTTCGGCGCGTCATTGCAGCGCGCGAATTTGTCGGGTGCATCGTTGCGCCGTGCCGACATGCGCGGCACGAGTTTGCGCGGCGCGAATTTGATCGGCGCGGATTTGTACGAAGCCGATTTGCGCGAAGGCCGCATCGCGGAACGCGATCACAAAGGCTCGTTCAAAATTCTGCAACACGATGTCGGTCCCACGGAAATGCCCGCGGCGTTAATGGCATCCGCCAATCTCGAACGCGCGAAGCTCACCGGCGCCGTCGCCATTCAAGCCGACTTCACCGATGCGATCATGCGCAACTGCCGCATGGCGCGCGCCAATCTGCGCCGCGCGAAATTCGCCGGCGCGAATTTGGAAAACGCCGATCTGCGCGGCTGCGATCTCGCGGGCGCGGATATGAAAGGCGCTGTGCTTGTCGGCACGCAATTTGAATTTGCAACGCTCGAAGATGTCGACATGACGGGCGCGCTCACCGATGCCGCTGCCGGCAAGCCGCTTTCGGATTTGCCCGACAGCTTGGAAAATATTCTCGCCACGCATGCGCGCTGGGCGGAAACATCGGGCGCGGAAGGCAGGCCTGCCGATCTTTCCGGTTACGATCTGCGGCCCGCGAAAAATCTCACGCACTGCATTCTCACCGCGATCATCGCGCCGGGCGCCATTCTCTACGGTCTCGATCTTTCGGGCGCCGCGCTGCAAGGCGCGCAACTCGAAGGCGCGGATCTGCGCGGCGCGAGGCTTACGGGATGCGATTTGCGCGGCACGAATTTGCGCGGTGCGAAACTTTCCAACGCCGATTTTCGCGACTCCAATTTGGGGCCGCTGTTGATCTCCAGCGATCGTCTGCTGCCGACGCGTGTCGAGCGCGCCGATGCGCGTTATGCCGATTTCCGCGGTGCGGATTTGCGCCAATGCTCGTTCGGAGAGGCAGATCTTTCGTTCTCCGATCTCACCGGTGCCACGTTGCGCGCAGCCAATTTTCGCGGTGCGACATTGCAAGGCGTGAAGCTGTCACTCGACGCATCGGTGGATGCGCTGTTCGATGAGACGCGGTTTGATTCTGCCGAAGCGGTTTAGTTTTCTTTTTTTGATTGCGGCTTCGCCGCTTCGCACGATTTGGCTGCGGATATCCCGCCCGCCGTGCGTTGCTGGCACTGCAATCGTCCTATCGTAACTCTCTATAACGGTGCTGCTCGTTCGCCGATCGCGCAGACTATCTCCTTTGCGATTTGGAGAGTTACGACAGGAAGCTGGAAGAGCAATCAGCGCGCGGCGGGCGGGATATGCGCAGCCGGCTCCTGCAAAGGCGCAATGTCACTCTTTAGAGTGACATGCCTTGAGATGAGTCCGGAGTCTTATCGCGGATGAATTTCCCAATGCGGCCGAGCGAGACTTTCGCTTCCGGTGCGTAAGGGTAGGCCTGAAACACGTGGTGCATGCCATCGTAGATTTCGACGGAGACCGGCACTTGCGCCTCGGCCGCGAGTTGGCCGATGCGGCTGGCATCGTCGCGCAGCAATTCATTCGCGCCGGCATGCACCATGATCGGCGGAAAATCGCGGAAGTTGGCGAACACAGGCGAGGCATATGTGTCGGCCGGGTTGCCGCCGTTCATATAATTCCGTGCACTGACGAATAGCAGTTCCCAGGACAGCACGCTGTCCTTGCGCGCGTTCTCCATCATCGACCAGCCCGAGAGCGTCATGTCGGCCCAGGGCGAGAGCGCAACGCATGCGGCCGGCATCGCAAGCCCGGCATTGCGAATGCCCAGCAGCGTGGCGAAGGCGAGGCCGCCACCGGAGCCGTCGCCCGCCAGCACGATGGAGCGCGCTGGAAAATTCTTCGACAAGAGGAAGCGATAGGCATCGAGCGCATCGCGCAATCCGGCGGGAAACGGAAATTCCGGCGCGAGGCGATAATCGAGCGACAGTGCGGCCGCGCCAGCCGCTTTGCACAGCCGCGCGATCAGCGGCCGGTGGGTTTCGGGAGAGCCCGCAATATGCCCGCCGCCGTGTAGATAAATAATCAGGCGCTGCGGTTGCGTTTCCGGCACACGCAGCCATTCGCCCTTCACAGAGCCCAGTTGGGCGCGTTCCACCACGGCGTCGGCCGGAATCTGTCCGTAACGCTCGCTCATATAGTCGTATTGGCGGCGCAGATCGGCCAGCGAGGTTTCCGCCGTCACACCGCGCGGTTTGACGAGCTTGGCCATGCGCGTGGAAAGAGCGATTTGCCAGCTCGGCATGCGGGGAAAATTCTTTCGCGCAAGGTTCTTGAGAGCGGCGCAATCTAGGGAAGCTGCACGGCCAAGGAAAGGCAAAAGC
>CAIYRG010000018.1 GCA_903928515.1 uncultured Alphaproteobacteria bacterium
CGGGCCGCCAGGGCAGCGCGCACGATTCCATTCCCACCTACCGCACCTTCCTTGCCAAGGATGGCCGCGAAGTCGTCGTGACGGCGAACACCGAACGTATGTGGACGGATATGGCCACGGCACTCGGCGTCGATGCACTCACCAAAGACCCGCGCTTTCTCACCAACCGCGAGCGCCATCAGAACCGTTTGGAATTGTGGCCGTTGCTGGAAAAGGCGTTCCTAGATCGCAACGCCGACGAATGGGTGACAGCGTTTGAAGCGCGCGGCATTCCGGTGGGCGTCGTCAACACCCTCGACCGCGTGATGACCGATCCGCAAATTCTTCATCGCGGCATGGTGCTGGATCTGGAAGCCGAAGACGGCCGCAAGGCCCGCGTGATTGGCGATCCGCTGAAATTCTCCGAAAGCCACCGCGACCATCATCGTTATCCGCCGGCGATGGGTGAAGACAGCGCCGAAATTCTCAGCGAGGTTCTTGGGCTCTCCGCTGACGAAATCGCCGCCCTTCTTAAGGCGCGTACCGTGATGAACCGCGAAACCGCCAAAACAAAATCATCATAGGCATCTCAACAAAAAGACGAACGGAAGGAACACGATATGAGCGGCAGATTGAAGATTGCGATTCTCGACGACTATCAGAACGTCGCATTGCAGGTGGCGGATTGGTCGAAGATCAAAGCGGTGGCCGACGTCGATGTGTTCGACCGCCATCTCCCGTTGGAAGAAGCGAAAACGGTTTTGAAGCCGTATGACATTCTATGCCATCTGCGTGAACGCATGGCGATGCCAAAGGAGCTGTTTGACGCCCTTCCGAACTTGAAGATGTGCGCCATCGTCGGTGTCGAACATCGCACGCTGGATAAGAAAGCGGCGTCGGATCGCGGCATCCTCGTGTGCAACGACATGAAGCCGGGTGGCGGCGGCCATGGCACGCCCGAACTCGCCTGGGGCATGTTGATTGCGGCCGCGCGCGGTATCGCGCTGGAACACGAGCACATGCGCAAAGGCGGCTGGCAGGGCCCGAGCATGGGTGTGAGCTTGGCTGGCAAGACGCTCGGCCTTCTGGGCCTCGGCCGTCTCGGCAAGCGCATGGTGCGTTACGCCAATGCGTTCGAGATGCCTGTGATTGCATGGAGCCAGAACCTCACCACGGAAGCAGCCGCCGAAGTCGGCGTGAAGCGCGTGGACAAGGAAGAATTGTTCAAGCAATCCGACTTCATCAGCATCCATTACGTGTTGAGCGACCGCTCGCGCGGCATCGTCGGCCCGGCCGAATTCAATACGATGAAGCCTTCCGCGTACATCATCAACACGTCGCGCGGCCCGATCATCCAGGAGAAGGCGATGATCGATGCGTTGAACAGCGGTAAGATCGCGGGCGCTGCCGTCGATGTGTACGATGTCGAGCCTCTGCCCCAGAACTCGCCGGTACGTTCGGCGAAGAATCTCACGATGACGCCGCATTTGGGTTACGTGACGCAAGGCTCGCTGAAATTGTTCTACGACGCCATCGTGCGTTGCGTGGAAGCCTATGTCGAAGGCAAGCCTATCGGCATCACCAATCCGGAAGCCGTGAAGTCGTAATCTCGGTATCTCCTCCCCCGCAACAACGGGGGAGGAGTTTTCCATTCGCAACGGAAAATTCTCATGTCGAATTTGAAAGATACGCTCGGCGGCAAGAAGCTGATCCTGCGCACCACCGATAGCTCGCCGTTCGGGCGCAAGCCGCGCATGGCGGTGCAAATCCTCGGCCTTGAATCGCTGGTCGAACAAGTGCCGGCCGATACAATGGACGACAACGATACGCTGAGTTCGCAGAACCCGCTCGGCAAGATGCCGGCGATGATCCTGCCCAGTGGCGATGTGCTGTATGACAGCCGCCCCATCGTCGAGTTCCTCGATGAATTGGCCGGCGGCCACAAACTGCTTCCGGCCGATGGCGTCGCGCGTTACATCGCGCTCACGCGCGCCGCACTCGCCGATGGCATCATGGATGCGGGCATTCTCGTTGTGTACGAAAAGCGCTTCCGGCCTGAGGCGAACTACACCGAAGGCTGGATTCAACGTCAGAAGGGCAAGATCGTGCGCGGGCTTGCCGCGTTCGAGAAGGATCTGCCCGATGCGAACACATCCGACATCGTGTCCATCGGTCTGGCTTGCGCTCTCGGCTATCTCGATTGGCGCAAGCAAGTCGATTGGCGCAAAGATCACCCCAAGCTCGTTGACTGGCTGAAGCGCTTCGCGGAGCGCGAACCCGCTTGCAACGCCACGCTGCCGCCCGATCTGAAGAAATAGGAGACCATCATGGCGCGTTTCCCCGAACTCGATCCCGCATCGCTCACTCCCGAACAGAAGCAAGTGTACGACACCATCGCGTCCGGCCCGCGCGGCGGCGTGCGTGGCCCGTTGGCTGTGTGGTTGCGCCGTCCGAAGCTGGCGCAATGGGCGCAAGGTCTGGGCGAGTATTGCCGCTACAATTCCTCGCTCGAGAAACGCTTTTCCGAATTGGCGATCCTGGCCACGGCGCGGCTCTGGGGTTCGGAATACGAATGGTTCGCGCACGAACCGCAGGCGCGCGCCGCGGGTGTGCCGGAAGCCATCATCGAAGCCATCCGCGTCAACGACACGCCCAAGTTTCACAACGAAGACGACGCTGTCGTTTATGAAGTGGCCGTCACGCTCAACCGCACGCGCAAGATCCCGGACGATCTGTATCAGAAAGCGTTGAAGATCCTGGGCGAGGGCAAGCTCGTCGATCTGATCGGCGTGCTCGGCTACTACACGCTGATCTCGATGACGATCAACGCGTTCGAAGTGGAAGCCCCCGCCGGTTCGCCCAAACGTCTCTGAGAACAAGAGTGCAATGAGCGAAGCGACCAAAACCTATCTCGACAATCCCGGCACGCCGAAGCTCACGCTTCCCGACGGCGCGTGGGACGCGCATTTTCATATCTTCGGCCCAGGCGACAAATTCCCTTACGCCTCGACCTACAATCAGCACGTGGCCGACGCGCCGAAGGAAAAGCTGTTCGCGCTCCACAAGAAGCTCGGCATCGCGCGCGGCGTATTCGTGCAATCCGGCGCGCATGGTTTCGACAACCGTGCCGTGGAAGATGCGCTGCGAGTGAACCCCGCCTATCTCGGCGTGGCGCTCGCGCCGACCGATGTGTCGGATGCCGAGTTGCGCCGCCTGGATGCGCTGGGCTTCCGCGCCGTGCGCTTCAATTACATGCCGCATCTCGGTCCCGGCGCGCCGCTGGATGAGGTCTTGGCATTGGCCAAACGTCTCGCGCCGTTGGGCTGGCACTTGCAACTGCATCCCGCTGCCTCTGTTTTGGGCGAGATGATCCCGAAGCTGAAGCAATCGCCGGTGCCGGTCTCCATCGACCACATGGCGCGCATCGATGCCAAGGCGGGTATGAACCAGCCGGGCTTCGTCAATCTTTTGAAGCTGATGGAGGACGAGCGTTTCTGGGTGAAGGTGTCGGGCTCTGATCGCATCACCGCCGAAGGCCCGCCTTACGCAGACGCCATTCCGTACGCACAAAAATTGGTCAGCGAATTTCCCGATCGCTGCGTGTGGGGCAGCGATTGGCCGCATCCGAACCACCAGGCTCCGATCCCCGATGACGGCGTGCTGGTCGATATCATCGCCAACATCGCACCGGACGAAGCGTCGCGGCGCAAGCTGCTGGTCGAGAATCCCATCCGGCTCTATCGTCCGAAGGTGTGATGCCTTTCGGAATGTAAGTGATGAGCAAGACGGCCTCGGTTCTCCGCCACGTTCCGTTTGAGGATTTGGGCGCGTTTGAAACTAAGCTCGCGCAATCCGGTTACGCCGTCCGCTATTTCGAGATGGGCGTGGATGCGGTCGAAGCAGCCGGCGATCCGGATTTGCTTGTCATTCTTGGCGGTCCTATCGGCGTGTATGAAGATGCGCTCTATCCCTTCCTCGTTCCCGAAATCGCCTACATCAAAGCACGCCTGATCGCGAAGAAGCCGACGCTCGGCATCTGTCTTGGCGCGCAGTTGATGGCAAAGGCGCTGGGCGCACGCGTCTACGCGGGGCGCGGCAAAGAAATCGGCTGGAAGAAACTCACGCTCACGCCGGAAGGCTCGAAGCTACTCGCGCCATTGAAGGGCCTGCCGGTACTGCATTGGCATGGCGACACGTTCGATCTGCCGCCGGGCGCGTCTAATCTCGCCTCCACCCATCTGTGCGATCATCAGGCCTACGCCATCGGCAATCACGCACTGGCCTTCCAGTTTCACCCCGAAGCGCAGGAACGCGGCTTCGAGCGTTGGCTCATCGGCCATGCCTGTGAAATCGCAGGGACCGAGGGTGTGGAAGTCACCGCTTTGCGCGCCGCCACACAAGCCAACGCCGCGGCCAGCGCAAGCGCGGGCTGTCAAATCCTCGAAACCTGGCTCAAGGGCTTCGCCTGACGCTGCGTATTGGCTAAAACTGCCCCGAACCTTCGGGAAAATAACCATGAGCAAGCGCTTTCAGGATCGCGTCGTCATCATCACCGGCGCGGGCAGTGTGGGCCCCGGCTGGGGCAATGGCCGCGCCTGTGCCGTGGGCTTCGCGCGGGAAGGCGCGAAAGTCTTCGCCACCGACAAAGACCCTGAGCGCCTGAAGGAAACTGTCGCGCGCGTCGAGGACGTCGGCGGCAGCATCGTCACGCAAGAATGCGACATCATGAGCGCGGCCTCCATCACCGATGCGGTGAAGGCGTGCTTCAACGAATTCGGCCGCATCGACGTGCTGGTGAACAATGTCGGAGGTTCGGCTCCCGGCGGCCCCGTCGAGATGAGCGAAGAGGTGTGGGACACGCAGGTCGATTACAATCTGAAAAGTGTCTTCCTCACCTGCAAGAACGTGCTCCCCATTATGGAGAGCCAAGGCTCCGGCGCCATCGTGAACATCGCCTCCACATCGGGAGTGCGGTTCACGGGTTCGGCGCAAGTCGCCTATGCCGCCACCAAGGCGGGCGTCATCCAGCTTTCGCGGGTGGTTGCCGTGCAATACGCGCCCAAGGGCGTGCGTGTGAACACGGTCGTTCCGGGGCAGCTTCACACGCCGATGGTGGAATACCGTCTGGCCGGGCAGCGCACAGGCGGCGACATCGATTCCCATTTAAAAACGCGCACTTCGCGCATTCCGTTGGGCTTCATGGGCGATGGCCGCGACACCGCTAACGCGGTGCTGTTTCTGGCCTCGGACGATGCCCGTTTCGTCACCGGCACGGAGATTGTCGTCGATGGTGGAATGACGGTACGCTGCGACTAGAGCGCGCCGTCACAGAGCGCGCCGTAAGCCTCATGCGGGCAAGGGGAGCGTCGTGGATATTTCGCGTAAAGGCTGGGGCGTTACCTTCGCCTCAATGATCGCGCTGACGGTGGGTTCACCCGTCATCAGCGTCGGCACGGTCGGCGTTTTCATGAAGCCGATGCTTGCGGAATTCGGCTGGTCGCGCGGCGATTATTTCGCCGCGTTCACAGTTGGCGGGTTGGTCGGTTCGCTTGGGATGCTTTTGGCGGGTGTTGCGTCCGACAAATTCGGCGGCCGCAATTCGCTGCTCGTCGGCATTACGCTCTATGCGCTGACCGGAATCTGCTTCGGGCTTATCGGCCCCACATGGGCTGAATACATGGTGCTGTGGTTGATCGTGGGGCTGCTCGCGATGTCCACCAGCGCATTAATCTACGTGAAGATCGTGTCCGGCTGGATGGACAGCAAACGCGGGCTCGCAATCGCCATAGTCATGGTCGGTATGGGCATCGGCAACATGTTAATCCCGCCGCTCACCGCGTCGTACCTCATACCGCATTATGGCTGGCGCGAGGCGCGCGTGATCCTTGGCGTGTTGTCGTTCGTCGTTGCATTCCCGCTGGTATTCTTCTTTGTGCGCGAGCCGCACGAGGCGGCGCAAACACATGTCGCTCACGCGCCGCAAACCGGCGAGCCGCTTGTCGTTGCTTTACGCTCGTGGATTTTCTGGGTGGTTGGTTTGTCGTTTCTGCTGTCGGGCGGCGCCATAGCTGCATTTCAATTCAACGTGCTGCCAATCCTGACGGACAACGGCTTCGATCCGGCAATTGCTGCGCTGTGTCTCTCCGTGTTGGCCGCGGGCCAGATCGTGGGCCGTTTCGGTTGCGGTTTCATGCTCGACAAATTCCAGAACCCGAAAAGTGTGCTTCTGTGGCTGGGCTTCGGCGCGGGTGGAATTGCGCTGTTGCCGCAAGCCGGCAGTCTGCCGGTTGCGATCATGGCCGTGTTGCTGCTGGGCTTCAGCTATGCCGCCGAGCAGCAGATCACGGCTTATTTCATGAGCCGCTATTACGGTGTGAAGAATCTGGGCTCTATCTACGGCGCGATCTCAGCCATCTACCTGTTTGGTATTTCTTCCGGGCCGTTCATCGCGAGCAGGCTCTATGATCGTTTCCATGATTACAAAGTCGCGGCGATGGTGTGCGAAGCGATGATGGTGGCAGCCGCGCTGTTGCTCCTGGTGCTGCCGGCTTATGTCTTCAAACGCCCAGGGGCGGATGCCAGGCAGATTGCAGAGCCTGCTGCCAAAGCGGCGTAGCTGGTCACACATCAACGCTGTCACGGCCCGCAACAGCGAGCCGTGACAGCGAGGAGAGAGTGTCCGCTACTCCGCCGCCGCTTTATTGCCCAGCCACACATCCAAATCGGTCAACGCGCGGCGCGCCATCGCTTGCTTGCGATCCTTGCCTTTAATGCGCTTGGTCGCCTCGAACGGCGGAAACAAACCGAAATTCACATTCATTGGTTGGAATGTCGTCGCGTCCGCGCCCTTGGTGATGTGCGCCAGCAGCGCACCAAGGGCCGTGGTTGGCGGCGGCGCGATGTTGGCTTGGCCCAGCGCGGAGCCGGCCGCGAAGCGCCCGGCCAGCAAACCGATGGCGGCACTTTCCACATAACCTTCCACGCCGGTCACTTGCCCCGCAAAACGCAAAGTGGGGCGAACCTTCAACCGCAACTCTTCATCCAGCAATCGCGGCGAATTCAAAAATGTGTTGCGGTGAATGCCGCCGAGGCGCGCGAACTCCGCATTCTCCAAACCTGGAATGGTGCGAAAGATGCGTGTCTGCTCGCCGTGTTTCAGTTTCGTCTGGAAGCCCACGATGTTCCACAACGTGCCCAGCGCGTTGTCCTGGCGAAGCTGTACCACCGCATAGGCGCGCCCTTCGACGCGCGGGTCTTGCAGGCCCACCGGTTTCATCGGACCGAAGCGCAAGGTTTCCACGCCGCGTTCGGCCATCACCTCAATCGGCAAGCAGCCTTCGAAATAGGGCGTGTTTTCCCATTCGTGGAAAACCGTTTTGTCACCGTTGCGCAGCGCGTCGATGAAGGCTTCGTATTGGTCTTTGTCCATCGCGCAGTTGAGGTAATCCGCGCCGTCACCTTTGTCGTAGCGCGACTGCGCCCACACCTTGTCCATATCGATGGAATTTTTGTGCACGACGGGTGCGATGGCATCGAAGAAGGCGAGCGAATCTTCGCCGCTGATTGTCCGCACATACTCGGCCAGATCGGGCGAGGTGAGGGGGCCTGTCGCCACCACCACGTTGCGCCACTCTTCGGGGGGCACGGTGATCTCTTCGCGTTCCACGCGAATGCGCGGGTGTGCCACGATGGCCGCTTCCACAGCCGCCGAGAACCCGTGCCGATCCACGGCCAGCGCGGCGCCCGCGGGCAGCTTGTGGGCATCGCCAGCGCGCAGGATCAAACTCCCGGCGCGGCGCATTTCCTCATGCAGCAGGCCGACGGCGTTGTTCTCCCAATCGTCGGAGCGGAAGGAGTTGGAGCACACCAGCTCGGCAAGATTCGAGGTTTGATGCGCGTCGGTTTGCTTAACGGGGCGCATCTCGTGCAGCACCACGTCGCATCCGGCTTCCGCCGCCTGCCACGCCGCTTCCGAGCCGGCCAAGCCGCCGCCGATGATATGGATAGGGTCTGTCATAAAACGGGCATAGCGCGCCGCTTACGCTACCGCAATTGCCCAAAAGCGCGTGGAAGCATAGCTTCCCGCCAAATCAGGGAAGTCGTTTGGAAATCTCATGAACAAAGTTCCAGTCGGTAAGAGCATTGCCTACGCCTACAGCTTCACTTTCGGTCATCTCTCCACCGTTCTCGGGCTTGGCTGGCTTCCCGTCCTGCTGTTCACGGCCTGCTCCTATTTCACCTTTCACGCCTATCTCGACGGATTGATCCAATTTTTGCGGGACGAAAATCCTAGCAGCTTGGGCCCCGCAATCGTCCTGTTTCTGCTGGGGCTCGTCGTCGCGATGGCGCTGTGCGCGGTGCTGGCCGTGGTGCTGACGCGTCAGGCGCTGGGTCTGCGCAATGGTGGCGCCAAGATCTATTTCGCGTTCGGCCGTACGGAATGGCGCACCCTCGGCGCGCTGCTGCGCCTGGCGCTTGTTCTACTGCTGCTTGGTGTATTGTTGAGCATCGCGCTCGGCATAGCGGGCGGTATCGCCGGCATTCTCACGCGCGTGCCCGATCAAGTCTCGGCGACAGGCGAGGTGGTTTCGCCCGCGGTGACGCTGACCATGACGCTGCTCGGCCTCGCGGGCTTGGCGGGGCTTTTCTATGTCTTTGTCCGCATCAGTTTTTTGGTGGTCGCCGTAACGGCGGTGGGTGACGAGGCGGAGCCTTTGCGCGCCGCTTGGAATCTCGGTCGCGACAATTTCTGGCGCATGTTCTTGGTGCAACTCGCGACGATGGCCCCAATTGTTTTGCTGCAGCAGCTTGCAGGCAATCTGTTCGGAGGTCCGATGCCTGCGGTGGGCGGCGCGCCGGGTTCGACCGAAAACATGATCGGCGAAGTTTTGGCGCTGCAATCGACGATGCCATTGGCCATGGTCATCAACGGCGTTGGTTCGCTGCTGTTATTTCCGCTGATCTATTCGGCGCAGGCCTTCGCGTATCGCGCATTGGTGCCGCCGGCGCCGGTGACGTACACGTCACCAGCCTATCCGCGCGAACCTATTCCGCCGCCTTGATGTCCTTTTCGGCGGCGCGCATCGAGGCCTTCTTCTTCAGCATCGGCTTGAGATACTGGCCCGTGTAAGAACGTGCGACCTTCGCCACATCTTCCGGCGTGCCGACGGCCACGATTTCGCCGCCGCCATCGCCGCCTTCGGGTCCGAGATCGACGATCCAGTCAGCGGTCTTGATGACTTCCAGATTGTGCTCGATCACGATCATCGTGTTGCCGCTGTCGACCAGCTCCTGCAGCACTTCGAGCAATTTGCGCACGTCTTCGAAATGCAGACCCGTAGTCGGCTCATCGAGGATGTAGAGCGTGCGGCCCGTCGAGCGTTTCGACAATTCCTTGGCCAGCTTGATGCGTTGCGCTTCGCCGCCCGACAGCGTCGTCGCCTGCTGTCCGACTTTCACGTAGCCGAGCCCCACGCGCGTCAGCGTGTCCATCTTCTCGCGCACGGACGGCACGGCCTTGAACAGATCGGCTGCGGCTTCCACCGTCATGTCGAGAACGTCGGCAATCGAGTTGCCGCGGAATTTCACATCCAGCGTTTCGCGGTTGTAGCGTTTGCCCTGGCAGACATCGCACTGCACATACACGTCGGGAAGAAAGTGCATCTCGATCTTGATGAC
>CAIYRG010000019.1 GCA_903928515.1 uncultured Alphaproteobacteria bacterium
GGCGGCGAATGCAGAACTGGTCACGGCAACCGTCAAGACAGCCGCAACCGCACCGGAAAGCCATTTTCTATGTTTCATGTTTGCTCCCTTTTTTGCGCCGCTTTGCATGGTCCCACGCGGCGCAATCTTTATGCGTTCAGCGTCTGCCTCGCTCGTGAGCACCGTCAAGATGTCCAACGTATTACGCAGGCTCGCGCCGGAGCTGGTCAGACATGCGTAAGTTCCTCATGTGATAGTGCTTTCCGCGCGGACGCCAAGTGCCGCCTGCCCTATGTTTTTTTATGTTGCGAAGGCGTTAGGCCTCGCCGCCGCCATTGGTCTTTTTCGGCAGCGCCTTGATGCCGCCCATGAACAACGCAGTGGCGAAACGAGTCGCCTCCTCCGGGTCCGGCGGTTGGCGTTTCAGCATTTCTTCCGACACCTCGAATGCCACGCCCACCATGGCGGCCATCAGATACTCGGCATCGACCGGCGGAAATACGCCGCGCGCGATGCCGTTGGCGATGTCTTCGCGTAGCTCCTCAAAGCCCGCCAGGATCTCCGGCGTGTCCATGCGGACGCGCAGCGTCTCGTTGGAGCGGATGGCCGTGTAGTTGGCCTCATCCTCGACGGTGTAGTCGAAGAACGTACGGTACGTGCCGGAGATGAAGGCCTCGACCGTTTCGGCGTGCATACGCTCCAGGCGCAGGCGCGGGCGAATGCGCAAAGCGGATTCATCCCGGATGGCCTGGAACACTTCTTCCTTGGATTTGAAGTAGTTGTAGAATGTGCCTGAGGCCAAAGGCGTGGCGCGAATGATGTCGCGCACGGTTGCCGCGCCATAGCCCAGCTCGGCGAATACCCGCCTCGCCGCCTCCAGGATCAGATGCCGGTTCTGCGCCTTGGTCTGATCTCGCTTGCCAAGCTTGTCAGCTTTGGCCGCAGCCGACCGTTCGGACTCAATAGTCAAACCTCTATCCCCAATTCCTGACGCTTGCTCAGGATTGGTAGTCTACTCAGGGTTGACTGGTCGTCAACTTCTCAAGATTTCAGTAGCCGAAACAGGCGCTCGGAGGATTCCAATTCCGCCTTGAGAGCCTCGGCCACTTGTTCGGCCTCGGCGTCACGGCCCCAACGCGCCGCCTGAAAATCCTCGTCGATCCGGCTCAATCGGAAGGCTTTTTCGGCATCGATCTCGCCCGCCGACAAAGCCAAGCCGAGAACCAGTGACCGTGTCACGCCGGCAGCACTGGTGAGTGCGGTGAGCGCAAAATCGTCATGCGCGGCGATAGCGGCCTTGAGCGAGGCGAGCGAGGCTTCGGGCTGATCGAGAAAGCCAATGCCTTCGCCCGCTTTCAGCCGCGCGCCGTGATGCCGTTCCGCCCAAATGAGCCAAGGGTCCCACGCCGCTTCCTGCATCGCGGTCAGCTCCACCGGCGCTTCGGTGCGATAGCAAATCGTGTCGCTTCGCCCGAAGCCCAAAACCTGCTCGATGATGATTTCGCGTTGTGGACCAATATGATCCACCGCTGTGTTCACGATACGCGTGAGCGGCATCGCGTCCGGCATGACGAATTCGCCTTGGCTGCGCCATTCCTCCGCCACAGCTTCCGCCAAGGCTTGCGGCAGGCCGAGGTTGGCGCGCGACGGCGTGCGCAGGGCGTGCGCGTCGAGCATCACAACGAAGCCGCCGATCTCCGGCGCCACGCTGACGGTCTGGTAGAATTTTTTGATGCTGCGCGGTCTCATTTCTTAAAACGCGGGCGTCCCTTGGAACCGGGATGGCCCATTACATGCGGCGGCTTTCCATCCGGACGCTGGCTATCCGAACGCTGATCATCACGCGGACGCTTTTCCTCTGGGCGTTTCCCATTAGGACGCGGGCCATTGGAACGCTGTTGCCCGTCGGCATGGCGGCCATCGCGCTGCGGTTTGCCCGGCGCAGAGGCATTGGCCGATTTGTTGCCAGATTTGTTAAACGGCTTCCCAAAGCCGGGTTTGGGCGGGCGTGCCCCACGCGGGGCGTCAGACTTGCTCGCATAGGTTTTCGGGCCACCAGCATCGGCTCCTGCCCGTCTGTCGGCACCCGGTTGCCTTTCCTGGTCATGCTTCCGGAAGTCGCCCTTCGAATTCCTCCGAGTGTCGCCTTCAGATTTGAACGTCTTACCGAAACCGGATTTGGCCGGGCGCGGATCGCGCGAGGCAACAGTTTTGTCTGAACGGGATTTTGAGCCACCGGCATCGGCCCTGGCATGTCGTTCGGCACCCGACGACCTTTCAGGATTGCGCTTCCAGCTGTCGCGCTTCGAATCCTTCCGAGGACCGGTTGCCGATTTCGACGCCTTGCCAAAGCCGGGCTTGGGCGGCCGCGAGCCACGCGGCGCGGAGGATTTGTCCGAACGCGATCGCGGGCCACCACCATCGGCCCGAACCTGTTTGTCGAGAGGCAACTCGGCTTCGGCGCCGGGTTGTTTTCCTGGGTTGCGCTTCCAGGGATCGCGCTTCGACAGCTTGCGGGGATCGAAGGATTTCGGTGCGTCGGCCCAACCTTTGGTCTCACCATTTTTCGCGCCACGGCCCTTTGCGCGGCTCTTCGGCCCTTTAGTCGGATAATTGTCGCGCTCACCGCGGTGCGGGCGTTCCTCGCGGGCAGAGTGTTCGCCGAAAGGATTCCGGCTCTCGTCCGGGTTGAAACCGAACAGGTCCCACGCCTTGGCCATATGCGAGGCCAGCGGCGCCTGGGCCTGCAAGCGGCCTCCCAGCGGATGAGCGATGTCCATGGAGCGGGCGTGCAAATGCAATCGGTCTTCCAGCTCACCCAAGCCTTTGGCTTCCACCCCGCCATATTTGAAATCGCCCACGATGGGCGTGCCGATGGCGGCGAGATGGGCGCGGATCTGATGGGTGCGCCCTGTTACGGGCTTCAACGCCACGAAGGCATATTTGTCGGCGGCTGTGCCAATGACGGCATAGTGCGTGGAGGCAGATTTCGCGCCTTCGGTCTCTTCGGCCTCATCCTTATCGAGCGTCGTCATGCGTTCGTCGCGGCCGTGCTGGCCGAAACCGGATTCCTTGGCCAGGGCCAGTGAGATCACGCCACGGCGCGGACTCGGCACGCCGATGGTGAGGGCCCAATAGATCTTCTGTGCGTCGCGACGGCGCAGCGATTCCGACAGCGCCGCGGCCGCCGGCTGCGTACGGGCCACGACCAACACACCCGAGGTGTCGCGATCCAGCCGGTGCACCAGGCGCGGCTTATTGCGCTTGTTGCGCTGTAACCCGATCAGCAAGCCATCGACGTGACGGCGAATGCCGGAGCCGCCCTGCGTCGCCAATCCGCTCGGCTTGTTCAGCACGAACAACGCTTCGTCCTCGTGCATGATGAGGCTCTCGATGAATTTCTGATCTGACTCTTTGGGCGCTTCCGCTTCGCTCGCGACGGGCGGCGGCGGCAGATTCTGCATCAATGGCGGCAGGCGCACCACCTGCCCTGTTTCCACGCGGTCACTGGCCTTGGCCCGCTTGCCATCGAGCCGCACCTGACCGGTGCGCAGCATCTTCTCGAGCACGGTATGGCCCAACGCCGGATAGCGGCGCTTGAACCAGCGGTCGAGCCGCAGTCCGGAATCTTCCGCTTCGATGGTGTTAGAAGACACGCTCATAATTTGATCCTAAGCAAACGACCGCACCAGCCACATGGCGGCGAACAATCCGAAGATAGACAAAGCCACAGACGCAAGAATGTAGGCACTCGCGCCGAACCAATCGCCGCGCTCGATGAGAAGTGCGGTGTCGAGCGAGAACGTGGAAAAGGTTGTGAAGCCACCGAGCAAACCCGTGGTGAGCAGCGCGCGAAGCCCGGCGCTGTATTGGAATTTCTGCGCGCCCAATTCCACGACAAGGCCCATGATGATGCCGCCGAGCACATTCACGATCAGAATCCCCCAGGGGAAATTCGCGCCGGTCTGGCGATAGATCGCCGCCGATAGAAAGTGCCGCGCGAGCGAACCCACGGCGCCGCCAAAGGCCACGGCCAAAATCACATTCATTGCGACCCTCCCCCTTCCGGCTCCTTGGCGCCCGACTTTTGGGTTCGCAGTTTTGACCAGTAAGCCAGCCGCTTGGCCACCTCTTTCTCAAAACCGCGCTCGGCGGGTGCATAGAATTGTTCGCGCGCCATGGCATCGGGAAAGTAGTTCTGGCCTGAGAACCCGTCCTGGGCGGAATGGTCGTATTCATAGCCCGAGCCGTAACCGAGGCTTTTCATCAGCTTGGTCGGCGCATTCAGAATGTGCGCGGGCGGCATCAGCGAGCCATGCTCGGCCGCCGCGCGCTTCGCCGCACCAAAGGCGGTATAGACCGCATTCGATTTGGGCGCGGTCGCCAGATACAGTACGGCTTGCGCCAACGCCAATTCGCCTTCCGGAGGCCCCAGAAAATCGAACACGTCTTTTGCCGCCAGCGCTTGATGCACGGCTTCCGGATCGGCAAGGCCGATATCTTCCACCGCGGCGCGCACAATGCGGCGTGCGATGTAGAGCGGATGCTCGCCGCCCGCCAACATGCGCGCTAGCCAATACAGCGCCGCGTCCGGATCGGAGCCACGAATGGATTTGTGAAACGCCGAGATCAGATTGTAATGCTCTTCGCGGCCCTTGTCGTATATCGGCGCGCGTTTCTGAACCGCTTGGGCGAGCCCTGCGGAATCGAGCGGCTGCGCCACTTTCAACGCTGCAATCTCTTCCACCAGATTGAGCAGATAGCGCCCGTCGCCATCGGCCATCGCGCGCAACGACCCGCGCGCATCATCGGTGAGCGGCAGCTTGCGTTTGTAGTAACCCTCGGCGCGCGCGATCAGTGTTTCAAGAGCATCATCGGTAAGGCGACACAGCACCAGAACCTGCGCGCGCGACAGCACCGCGCCGTTCAATTCAAACGAAGGGTTTTCCGTCGTCGCGCCGACGAGCGTAACCGTGCCGTCTTCCATCACCGGCAAGAAGGAATCTTGCTGGCCGCGATTGAAGCGATGAATCTCATCGACGAAGAGCAACGTGCCCTGCCCCAGTCTGCGGCGCTGGCGCGCAGCTTCGAATGCCTTCTTCAAATCGGCGACGCCGGAGAACACCGCCGACAATTGCTCGAAATGCAGATTGAAGACGCCCGACAACAACCGCGCGATGGTTGTTTTACCGGTGCCCGGCGGGCCCCAAAGGATGATCGAGGCCGGTCGCCCGGCAGCAATCATCCGTCCCAAAGGCGCGTCAGGACCGATGATGTGATCCTGGCCGACAACTTCGCTTAAGGATTGCGGCCGCAGACGGTCAGCCAAAGGACGCGGTGCGTCCTTCTCCAAACCGGCGGCGCCAAACAGATCGCTCATCGCAAAGGCCTCATGGGAATAAACTAAAGCCTTCCGGCGTCGTATGAAACGCCGGGAGAGGCGCTTTCGGTGTACGCGGCCCCGGAAAACGCGGTAAAATACGCGCCTTAAGCCGAATGCGTTGTTTGTGCGTTTTCACCGACGGAAAGCTGACCGCGTGTGCGGCCACCAGCCTGCCGTCACGGGCACAGGAGACAGCCATGATCCGTATCGCGTTGGCCTCAGGTTTCGTTTTGGTATGTGCAGCCGCTTTTTCGGGACCGGCAATCGCTGCGGAAAGCGGACCGGGGCCCGCTTGCCTCACCTCCGACACGGTGCGCGGCGCGGAGGTTTTGGACAATCGTACGCTGCTGTTTCACATGGCCGACGGCAAAATCCTGATCAATCATTTGTCCGAGCCGTGTGACGGACTGCCGGCACCCGACAAAGGGCTTTATGAAGGCATCCGCGCCAATGCCTATATCTGCGGCGGCAAGGACGTGGTGCGCATCCGCGAACACAGCGTCTGCCATCTTGGGGCCTTCGCTCAATATGGCGAGCAGAACGCCGCGACGGATTTGCGCGATCCGGCACAACGTTAGGCGCTTTCGTTTAGCGCAGCGTTAGGCGCATGGTCTTGCCTTCGCGTTCGACGGTCAGTAACCAGGCGCCGTCGTGCGGGGCCAAATTGCGTTTGAGATCGGCGACGGTGTCGGTCTTCTGACCATTCACCGTGCGAATGATATCGCCCGTCTGGAAGCCGACGTTGCCGGCAATCGAGCGCGCATCGATTCCGACGATCACAACACCGCGCTTCGCGTAATCGATCTGCAGCTCATCGGCGAGAGCCGCCGTGATGTTGGCCACCTTCGCGCCCGAGAACGGATTCTCGCCCGACAAAGTGGATTCCTCGCGTCCCGTATCGGGCGCAGTGGTGAGCTTCACATTGGCTGTGCGCATCGCGCCAGCATGAGAGAACTTCACGGTAACATTGGCATCCGGGCGGTGCGTAGCGATGCGATAGCGCAGGCCTTGATCGTCGGCCACATCGAACCCATCGATGGACAGCACCACATCGCCTTTGGCGATGCCGGCATGCGTCGCGGGACTATCGGGATAGATCTCTGCAATCACCACACCGCCAGGTCGCGTGAGGCCGAGACTTGCCATCATGTCCGACGTCACCGCATTGCCGGATGCGCCGAACCACGGCCGCTTGATGCCGCCGCCAAGTGCGCCATCTACCACGACATTCGCCATGTTCACGGGGATGGCGAAGCCGATACCGACATTGCCACCCGAAGGCGACGCGATGGAGGTGTTGATGCCGATCAAGCGGCCATCCATTGCAACCAGTGCGCCGCCGGAATTGCCCGGATTGATGGCAGCATCCGTTTGGATGAAGAACTGAAAATCCGATGCGCCGACCTGGTTGCGCGCCAAGGCCGACACGATGCCGCTGGTCACGGTTTGGCCGACACCGAACGGATCGCCGATCGCCAAAACAAGATCACCAACTTGCGCGCGATCGGAATCGCCGAATTCGATCGCAACCAAATTTTCGCCCTTGGTGTCGATCTTCAGCACC
>CAIYRG010000020.1 GCA_903928515.1 uncultured Alphaproteobacteria bacterium
CGCCGGTGTAGAGCGTCAGCTTGCCGCGTTCGAGATGCAGGATGAATTCGGCCGCCGTGTTCAGTAGATCGCGGTCATGGCTGACGATCAGAACGGTACCGCGATAACGGCGAAGAAAATCCTCCAGCCACAACACGCCTTCGAGATCGAGATAGTTGGTGGGTTCGTCCAGCAGCAGCAGATCGGGGCTGGCGAACAGAATCGCGGCGAGTGCCACGCGCATCCGCCAGCCGCCGGAGAATTCCGAGCACGGGCGCAACTGGTCCTCTGCCGAAAATCCGAGCCCTGCGAGAATCGAGGCGGCACGGGCAGGGGCGGAATAGGCATCGATAGCGGCAAGCCGCGTGTAGATATCGCCCAGCGTGTCGGGGTCGGTTTCGGTTTCTGACGCTGCCATCAGCGTGCTGCGTTCGTGATCGGCCTCCAGCACCGTGTCGAGCAGGCTCACATCGCTACCGGGCGCTTCCTGCGCCACAGCGCCGATCTTCCAATCGCGCGGCCAGGACACGTCGCCGCCATCGGGGGAGAGTTCGCCCAGGATGGCTTTCAGCAGCGTGGATTTGCCGGCGCCGTTGCGGCCGACCAAACCGATGCGCCGTCCGGCGGGCAAATTGGCGGTGGCGCCGTCGAGAATTTCGCGGCCGGCGATGCGAACGGTGACGTTGTCGATGCTCAACATGGCAACAGGAATCCAAACGCAAATGCGTCATCGCGGGCGTCCGCGCGGATGACGACGGGTCGAAGCCGGAAAGAGGTAATTGAGGCAATCCCCTAGCGGCTTTTCCTCATGAAAGCTACCCGGCGCGTATGACAGTGCGGCGTTAAGCCTTTCCACGGCGCATGAGGATAAATCGTCGCCCGGCAATCTATCCTCATGTGCTGGTTTAGAAGTGCGCCCGGTTTATGATGCGTCATGGCTTTAAATTTCGACCGCAATTTTGAAGCGCCCTATGGCACGACGATCAAAGTCGCGCCGAACATCCGGCGGCTGCTCGCGCCCAATCCCGGCCCGTTCACCTTCAAGGGAACTGGCGTTTACGTCGTGGGCGAGGATCAGGTCGCGGTGATCGATCCGGGGCCCGACGATCCCGAACATTTGAAAGCGTTACGCGCCGCGCTCGAAGGTGAAACCGTCACCCACATCCTCATTACCCACACGCACAACGACCATTCACCCGCCGCCAAGCATCTCAAAGAATGGACCGGCGCGCCGACATTTGGCTACGGCCCTCACGGATCAGGTGCTGCCGAAAAAGGCATCGCCGTGGAAGAGGGCGGCGACATGGAATTCGTGCCCGACGAAACGGTGCGCGATGGCGACATCATCACCGGCCTCGGTTTCTCGTTCGATTGCGTGCACACGCCGGGGCACACATCGAACCACGTCTGCTTCGGATTGCGCGAACACAAGGCGCTGTTCAGCGGCGATCATGTGATGGGTTGGTCCACATCCGTGATCGCACCGCCCGATGGCGACATGAGCGATTATCTCGCCAGTTTGGAAAAGCTTCTGGCCCGCGATGATTCTATTTATTGGCCGACGCATGGCGGGGCGATCCGCGAGCCGCGCGCGCATGTGGCTGGGATGATCGCGCATCGCCATGAGCGCGAGGCGCAAATCCTAGCCGCCTTGCGTGACGGCGTGCAGCGCATCGCCGATATTGTCCCTCGCGTCTATGTGGGTATTGATCCGAAATTGTTCCCCGCCGCGGGACGATCCGTCCTCGCCCATCTCATACGTTTGGAACAATTGGATGCTATCAGGAGGGAATCGCGGGGGCCGGAATTGATTTTCCAACCGAATCCCTAAAAATCCCGCGACTTTAAAAGTCCGATTAACCCACCGCGGAATAACGGAACGGCGCTATACCGCCCGTGTTATTCAAGCGGATACATTCGTAATGTCTTTTCCTAGGAGAGCGTCATGAGCACCGACAAAGCCAAACCCTTTACCCTTCCGCCATTGCCCTACGTTGAAACAGCTTTGGAGCCGGTGATCTCTGCCCGCACGATGAGCTTCCATTACGAGAAGCATCACAAAGGCTATGTCGATACGCTGAACACGCTGGTGGCCGGCACCGACTATGCCGACATGTCGCTCGAAGACGTGATCAAAGCGAGCTTCAAGAAGAAGGGCGCCGATGAGGCCGCCACGAAGATTTTCAACAACTCGGCGCAGATCTGGAACCACACTTTCTTCTGGAACTCGTTGAAGCCGAACGGCAGCAAGCCGTCGGGCGACGTGGCGAAAGCCGTTGAAGGCAATTTCCAGAGCCTCGACAATTTCTACGCGAAGTTCACCGAAGCGGCGCTCGGCCAGTTCGGCAGCGGCTGGGTTTGGCTGGTGAAGAGCGGCGACAAGGTTGAGCTGAAGAAGACGCCGAACGCCGAAACGCCGGTGGCCGAAGGCGGTAAGGCGCTGCTCGTCGTCGATGTGTGGGAACATGCCTACTATCTCGACTACCAGAACCGCCGCAAAGATTTCGTCGAAGCTGTGTTGAAGGGCCTCCTGAATTGGGACTTCGCGAACGAGAATTGGGGCGCCTAAGTTTCCTGTCTTTTTCGTTACACATCAGCCTCAGGCCGGACGTTTGACCCGGCCTGGGGCTGGTTCTACCCTTCCCCTATTAAAAGCGAATCGAGGGCGCGAATAAGCGCGTCCCGCGGGAAGGACGTGCCGTGACCGATTGCTTCATCTATGACGCCGTGCGCACGCCGCGCGGGCGCGGAAAAAAAGACGGCTCTCTGCACGAAGTCACGTCCGTCGAAATGGCGAGCCAAGTTCTGCGCGCGCTGCGCGATCGCAACAATCTCGACACCACCAAATTGGACGATGTGATCCTGGGCTGCGTCGATCCGATCGGCGAGCAGGGTTCGGACATCGCGCGCACCGCTGTGCTGAATGCGGAATATGCCGACAGCGTGCCGGGCGTGCAGATCAACCGCTTCTGTGCTTCCGGCTTGGAAGCCTGCAACATGGCGGCGGGCCAGGTGATGGCCGGGCAATCAGGCCTGGCTATCGGCGGC
>CAIYRG010000021.1 GCA_903928515.1 uncultured Alphaproteobacteria bacterium
CACGCCATTCGACCATGAACGGATGGGCCATGATTGCCGCACAGTATCGCGAAGATTCTTCGCCCAGACTGATTGAGTAGGTGGCAAAGCGCGCGACAACTGGCGCATACATGGCATCCGCCAGACTGAAATTGCCGAAGAGGAACGGTCCGCCGTTGCCGAAACGGTCGTGTGTTTCACGCCAGATCGCCTCGATCCGGTTGATGTCCTGCTGTGCTTCATCGGATAGCGGAAACGGATTCTGCTTGGCGCGAATGTTCATCGGCAGCGACTTGCGCAGCGGGATGAAGCCGGCATGCATTTCCGAGGAGATGGCCCGCGCATGGGCCCGGGCTGTCCTATCCTTAGGCCACAATCCGGAGTCTGGAAAAGTTTCCGCAAGGTATTCGCAGATGGCGAGCGACTCCCAGACCGTGACCGGGCCGTGGATCAGGCATGGTGCTTTGCCCGATGGGCTATAGCGCAACAGGGTGGTATGGGTGTCGGCTTCGCGCAGAGGTACTACGATCTCATCGAAGGCAGCACCGGTAGCCTTGAGGGCAAGCCAGCCGCGCAGCGACCACGACGAATAATTCTTGTTGGCGACGATAAGCGTGAATTCGGCCATGCCTTAATGCTCTCCTGTACGGCGCGGCCGGATCCGCGCCTGTCCATTTTCCGGTCGCCGGGGGGCGAGGGTCAACCATTCAAAATGGGCTGCTGGAAGGGATTGATTGCGCCCTTTGCAGATACGGTCGGGTACGGCATCTTAGGATTCAGTGTTATCCGATGGTGACAGGGCGACAATGTCGGCTTGTCATGCAGTCAACAGCAACTGGATAGAGGTCGCCGTGCTCGCCACCCTCGTCGCGAAAACAGGCTCGCGGACTATTCCCATCATCGCCATTGCGAAAGCCGACTGGCGCCGCAGGCTTGCGTCCGAGTCGGCATCTGCCCGCGCATGGGCCGAAGCGAATCGTGCCAGCGGCCAGCCGGGTAGTTTTTTTCTTGTCCCCGATAGCAAAGGCAATCTTGCCCGCGTCCTCTTCGTATTGCCCGATGTCTACGACGGCAGGGATGGCGGCTACGGTGGCGCGCCATCGGGCGGTCATCTGTGGGCATGGGCGGCGTTACCGTCCCGTCTGCCGTCGGCGACCTATCGTATCGACAGCGATCTAGAGCCGGCCAAAGCGACCGAGGCGGCGCTCGGCTGGGCACTCGGTTCCTATGCTTTTCTGCGCTACGGCACCAAGGAGCCGACCTTCGCAAAACTGGCATGGCCGAAAGGCGCCGATCGCGCCGATGTCGAGCGTACAGCGCGGGCGACGTATCTCGTGCGCGATCTCGTCACTACGCCGGCTGGCGATATGGGGCCAGAAGAATTAGCGACAGCCTCGGTTGAGGCGGTGACGTCATTCGACGCGAAGGTGACGACGATCGTCGGCGACAAGTTGCTCGATAAGAATTTTCCGATGATCCATGCCGTTGGGCGCGCGAGTACCCGTGCACCCCGTCTGCTCGACATTGCCTGGGGCGATCGCGGTGCGCCCCGCGTTACACTGGTCGGCAAGGGCGTC
>CAIYRG010000022.1 GCA_903928515.1 uncultured Alphaproteobacteria bacterium
ACCAGCGGCGCGCGCCGTCGCGCCAACGGGATGGACTTAATGCCGCCTTGAGACGACCGCGAGCATTGGCCGGCGCCGTCCGCGAGCGCGGAGCCTTGGCGGCAGCCACCATCTTCGCCATCGCGGCACGCATTTTGTCGCCGAGGAAAATACCCTTGGCGTTCGATTCACGAGAAGATGTGTTGAGCACGGTATCGGTTCTCACGGCGCCTCCTTACCTACGATTAGGTTTTGAAGACCTTAGTCCTGAACCATGACACCACAGCGACCTGCACTGAGGCAGGGTCATTTTTGGGATGGATTCTAATCGAAAGCACCGGTGGATATCACCGGCAGTCAGCTACCCGATCAGGCGCTCGCTTCGGCCCGCGTGAAACGCCATACCGCCGCCGGGGGAAGATTATTGGCGGCCCAGCCCATCAACTTGCCAGTCAGACCGAGGCGCTTGCGCGGCAACGGCGACACCGGCGAGTAGGTGTATTGCAGGATCGCCCCACCGGACCGCAAAACCGCGAAGCAGGCATCGACGATGGATTGCTGGAAATCAAGCGGCCGACCGACCATCGGCAATCCGGACACCACGGTGGCGATACGGCCGCGGACTTCGGCGGGCAAAATATCGGTCAACTTGGTCGCATCGCCGGTGATGACGCGCAGACGCGGAAACCGCTCGGCCAGAACCGCCGACATCGCCGGATCGAGTTCCACCAGAATGAGCCGATCTTGAGGAAGTCCGGCGTCGATCAGGGCGCGGGTGATGGCACCGGTGCCGGCGCCGATTTCGAGAACGAAATCATCGCCGCCGCGCTGTGTGTGGGAGGCAATCAGTTGGGCCAGCGCATAGGACGACGGAATAATCGATCCGACCTGGACCGGGTTGGCGAGCCAACGACGGAAAAACAAAATCAGATTGCCGGATTCGGCATCGCCGGAACGGTTAGAGTTTGCCACGGCGGATCAACCCTCATGCCCCACTGAACAGGGCGAAATGTCGGATAAAGCACTGTGAAATGCAACTGTCATAACCGCCTCACCTTATGGGGCGACAGAGCATCACGTCTCGCACCCGCAGGCTATCACATATCGTCGCGTTCGTATTTTTCCCGCTCGAGCCGCTCTTCGAACTCGCGGCGTTTCTTTTCCAATTCACGGCGCTCCCGCTCGGCTTTTTCTTCAGGTGTTTCTACCTTGTCGGATGGGCCTGATGGATTTGCCATGGAAACCTCCATTATTCGAGGAGAATGCCGATTATAGCCTGGCTGGAAACGGACGCGCGAGCAAAGCCGCGGCCAGCCACAAGGTCGACATCCACCACGCCTGCCAGACGCCATAACCCAACAGGGCGATGGTCAGGCCTACCGCCGCACAGGCCAAGCTCGCGGCTCTCACCGGCGTCGGGCCGGATGCGCCGCTTCGCCAAAGCAGCAGGGCAACCACAAGGGCACAGAATAACGTCGCCGGGAGTCCCAGTTCCACGCGCCATTGCAAGAAAGCGTTATGGGGATGCAGCGGAAGTGCATCGGAGAGTGGCGGTATGATCGGTTCTGAAAGAGTGTCTATTAACTTGTCGTGCCCGCCAGGAAGTTCGCGCGATGCGTCCATGCCCCATCCAAGCCAAGGCCGCTCCCTAATGCGCTCGGACGTAAACCGCCAGATCAACAGGCGATGCAGAGCGGAGAACTTTATCCAAGGGGCATGATGGTGAAGCGATACGACCGCTTCGTTGGTGGGAAGCTCATATGAAACGGCGTAAGGCATGACAAGCGCGAAGGCCACAACGCCTATGGCCATAAGCGCCGCCGTGAGTCGGGGAAGTAGTAGAGCGGTAAACCACACGCCTAAGCCGAGAACTGCCGCGATACGATTGGTCGTACTTGGTATCAAGACCAAAGCAAGCGCGGTAGCAATGATCAGACTGAGCAAAAGCATGTGACGACGCGCTGACCACAAGGCTAGAGCGATCGGCCAAAAAATCAGTCCCAGCACCGTCGTCCCCCGATCAAAACGCTCAAGCGGGATCACTTGATCGGGGCTTCTGCCGGTCACGTATCTCAGCAGCGGATGATCGAGAACGACATCGTCGACCACGAAGACGGCAACGGTAACAATAACGCTGATCGCGACAATGCGCGCCAGTGTCAGACGCTCATTTGAGGTCAGTGTCGCGAATCCCGCGAACGCGGCAAGCCCGCTCGCAACGATGGCAAGAAGACGCATGCCCTCAAACACACTGTGGCCGGGAAGCGTGGACCACAAAGCGGACAACGCTCCCCACAGCGCAACGACCGCCAGCGCAAGAACGAACCACCGCCTGTGCCGAATGACACGCCAATAATGGCGCGGCTCAAGAAGCGCAACCGCGAGAGCTGTGATGGTCAGAAACGGCGCGACACCGAGAGGGGCGAATATCCCGATGGGAGGAAGCAAAGCGAATAAGAACATGAGAACGATTGCGATCGTCCGTCGACGACAATCGACGCTGACTTTTGGAAGCGCGTTACTCTCTGCATTTATCATGCTGAAGAACTTACTACCCGACGGCCGAGGCGCGCATACGCTAAGGCCGCACCGCACACGTGGACAATACTTATGGCAATCAACGGAGCGATATAACCGACGATCGGGAAGAGAAGAACCATCAAGGCTAATTTGAAAGCCCATTCCGTTCCCGCGACAATCAACAACGACTTCATTCTAACGCGCGCATACGCGATTACGGCTGGCAAACGTGCACTTCCGTACCAAACGATAGCAGCTCCGGCGAACCAGTATCCCCATCCCGCATCAGGAACATGTTGAGTTCCCACCCAGAGACGAACAAGCCAGTGCCCCAGAAGAGCATAACCGATGCCTGCAACCAACGCCGAAAGTCGCATCCATTTCAATCCCCTGCGGTAAACCCGCGCCAATCGCTGGTTATCTCCTTGGGCATCCATACGTATGAACTCTACTTGCAAATGTTCCGGGCCCCGCCCAAGAACCTGCAAGATCACTTCAGCAATTTTCCACACCAGAACGAACGATCCAGCAGCTTCTGCTCCGGCCAACCAGCCAACAAATAAAACATCGGCCTGCATGACGAAACACAAGATGGTGTAGACAAAAAATGCCGCACCTGATGGTCCCCAAAGTCGCTTTAACAAAACTTGTGCAGCCCCTGAACGCCAACCAAAGCGAAGCGGCGCCAATGCAGTTTGGCGCCAATACATAAGGGCACATAATCTCGCAATTGCACTGCCAAACAGCAGGCATGCGATTACGCCCCATAGTTGCGCGCCGTAAATAAGCGCGGGCACCACGGTGACACCGAAGACGGCATACTGAATCAACTGCACGAGATTGCCCGCAGTCTGCCGGCCGCTCGCATTCAATGCCACACGGTTTAGCGAGAGTTCGAACAGCACCAATAGATACGCCGCCGTCAACATCAGTGCCGGCGTAATATCGGACACATTCTGATCTCCCAACGCTCCGATGAACGTCGGTCCATGCCACACGATTGCGACCATTATGCCGAGCATAAGAACAAGACCGTAACCAGAAAGAATGGCACGTGAAACACTATAAGTGTCGGCAAAGGCTTCCGTATCTCCCGCCACGCTCTGTTCACCCAGCACCCTTAAGACGCCGCTCGCGAAGCTGTAGACACCAACCGTCGCAAAGTTGATGAATGAAAATAGAATCATCAACACGCCAAATTGAGCAAATCCCAACTTAGCTAGATATAAAGGTACTAAAAAAATCTGCAGGCCGACGTTAAGACCAATGAACAGATATCCGGTCAAAACTGCGCCGACATAGTCACGATTATTACGGGCCATAAACAGAAGCCGGTCCAAAATATTACTCATGGGCGCATTGATCTCATTTTTTCATCGGCGGCGGCACCACAACGGCGCAAGTCGTTAAATGGATAAGCGGATGACCCGGCAAAAACGACATTCGTCCTAAAATCGGGTACAGCATGCCCACAAAGTCAAATCCGACGTCAAATTCCACTCGACTCGCTCTGCCCAAGCCAGACAAAACTATAGTTTCCTCATCAAATATCTTGTAAATCTCAACTTATCATTACGCAAATTTGGTCCCATTTTCTGGGCCTAAGAGAAAAATCGCACCATGTCTTTTGTTGCCACTTATCTCAATGAAGTCTGCGAAATCGCCAAGCTCCTTTCAGCCGACGACATTGAGGTGCTGTGCAGCGAACTTGCAAACTTGCGCGAGCGCGGTGGACGGCTCTTCATTCTCGGTGTTGGCGGTAGCGCAGGTAATTGCGGGCACGCTGTTAATGATTTCCGCAAGCTGTGCGGTATTGAGGCTTACGCCCCGACCGATAATGTCTCTGAGTTGACCGCTCGGACGAATGATGAAGGCTGGCACACGATATTTTCAGAGTGGCTTAAAGTTAGCCGCGCCAACGACAAAGATGCAGTATTCGTGTTCTCCGTTGGCGGCGGTAACATGGAAAAGAACGTAAGCCCCAACATCGTAGCAGGGTTAAAAGAAGCCAAGTTACGTGGCACGAGAATACTCGGGATTGTTGGTCGCGATGGTGGTTATACCAAACAGGTCGGTGACACCGTTGTCGTGATTCCGACAATCCATGAGGCGCGCGTTACACCCCATACCGAGGCTTTTCATGCCGTCGTCTGGCACTGTCTAGTTTCGCATCCCAAGCTTCAACAGAATCCAACTAAATGGTGAAAGCGGTTAGTAAACGTGCCGTTTTTCTCGATCGCGACGGCGTCATCAACGCCAATATCGTGCGTGATAACCGTCCTTTTGCACCCACGACAATCGAGGGTTTCTGTTTTCTACCCGGTGTCGAGACCGCAATACGCAACCTCAAGAATGCTGGATTTCTTATCGTAGTTGTCACCAACCAACCCGACGTTGCAAACGGCATCACACCACGCGAAACAGTCGAAGCCATGCATGCCGAAGTTCGCAGCCACTTGGCGGTGGACGACATTGAGGTTTGCTTTCACACCGACAGCGACTCCTGCGCCTGCCGCAAACCGAAACCCGGCATGTTGCTGAGAGCAGCGTCCAGACTCGGCATTGACACTACGCAGAGCTGGATGGTGGGGGACCGCTGGCGCGACGTCGATGCAGGCCGCGCCGCCGGTTGCGCGACTATTTTCATAGACTACGGTTTTGTACAGGAACGACCGGTCCGAGCTGATAAAATCGTCTCTACTCTTGCCGAGGCAACAGAGTATATTTTGCAGCGCCAAGCGAATATGGGGACCAAAAATGACAGAGCCAAGTGTTGATCAGCTAAAAATCAAGGTTTTTGCAGACGGCGCCGATCTGGCCGGAATCAAGAAATCCTCGCTCGACTCCCGAGTTAAAGGATTCACCACCAATCCGACACTGATGCGCGTTGCGGGTATCAATGACTACAAGGCATTCGCGCTCGACGTTCTTAAAATCGTCACCGATCGCTCGGTCTCATTTGAAGTGTTTGCCGACGACCTCCCCACGATGGAGCACCAAGCACGCGAAATCGCTTCTTGGGGGTCAAACGTTTACGTCAAGATTCCGGTTACAACCACCAAGGGTGAGTTTGCCGGCTCCATCATCCGTTCACTATCGAGCAAGGGCGTAAAGCTCAATGTTACAGCTATCATGCCGCTTGAACAGGTCCGTCAGGTGGGCGCCGCTCTCGACCCAGCCACCCCGGCTATCGTTTCCGTGTTCGCCGGCCGTATTGCCGATACCGGCCGCGATCCCGTCCCTCATATGGCCGAGGCGCTCCGCATCCTGAAGGACCGGCCAAAAGCCGAGCTTCTGTGGGCCAGTCCGCGGGAATTGCTCAACATTTTCCAAGCCAATGAGATCGGTTGCCACATCATCACCGTCACCAATGACCTCATTAACAAGCTCAGTTTGGTGACGAAAGACTTGAACGATTACTCTCGCGAGACCGTTTCCATGTTTTATAAGGATGCCACTTCGGCAGGGTTCAGCATCCCCCTTGCGGCGGTGAAAACAGCCTCATAAAAGGTCTCAACCTCCTTAATCGCGCAAGCTAGGAGGTCGGAAATATCGCGCATCCACGCCTAATTGTAATTGGTGCCATGAACACAAATCTCAAAAAAATTCTCATCACCGGCGGTGCCGGTTACGTTGGCCACGTGCTGACACCACGTCTGCTAGCCAGCGGCTATCAGGTCACCGTCTACGACATGCTCTATTTCGGCTGCCGGCTGCCGAACGACCCCAACTTGACCGTCATCGAAGGCGACATTCGCGATACCGCGAAACTGGCCAAGGCAATGGAAGGTCAAAACGCAGTTCTGCATCTCGCCTGCATCTCCAACGATGCCAGCTTCGAGCTCGACGAAAATCTTTCCAAAACCATCAACTACGACTGCTTCGAACCTATGGTCATTGCCGCCAAGCAAGCGGGCGTCAAACGGTTCGTTTATGCATCGTCGAGCTCGGTCTACGGCGTCAGCGATTCGCCCGACGTCACCGAGGAGCATCCTCTGCTGCCGCTGACGCTCTACAACAAGTTCAAAGGCATGTGCGAGCCCATACTTTGGAAGTACAAGTCGGACGACTTCACCTGCACCGCCATTCGTCCGGCCACCGTCTGCGGCTACAGCCCGCGCACGCGCCTCGATCTGTCGGTCAACATTCTCACCAATCATGCCGTCAACAAGGGCAAGATCACCGTGTTCGGCGGCGGCCAGATGCGTCCGAATCTTCACATCGAGGATATGGTCGACGCCTATGAGATTATGCTCACCGCGCCGCACGAGAAGGTGCACGGCGAAGTATTCAACATCGGCTTCGAAAATCATTCCATCGCCGACATCGCCCTGATGGTCCAAAAGGTCATCAAGGAAGAGTTCCCCGAGAAGGGCGAAATCGTCATCGAGACGACGCCGTCCAACGACAATCGCTCCTACCATGTTAATTCCGACAAGGTGCGCCGCGTGCTCGGCTTCATGCCGAAGCGGACGATCGAAGACGCCGTGCGCGATCTTGCGCACGCCTTCAAGAACCACCTGCTTCCGTCGAGCTTCGACGACGATTGGTATTTCAACGTCCGCACGATGAAAAAGCTGGGAGCGAAATGACCTCCAGCAAACCCACCGCCATCGTCACCGGCGGCGCCGGTTTCATCGGCAGCCACATGGTCGATATCCTGCTCGCGCGCGGCTACCGCGTGCGAGCTATCGACAACTTGATCGGTGGCCGTGAGGCAAACGTCGCCCATCATCGCGCGAATGCTGATTTCGAATTCGTCGAAGCCGATATCCGCAGTTTTCAGCCTGGCGATAAACTGTTTGCCGACGCGACGCATGTGATTCATTTTGCCGGAATCGGCGACATCGTTCCTTCCATCGAGCGGCCGATGGAATACATGTCCGCCAACGTGCAAGGCACTGTGCACATGCTGGAATGCGCGCGTGCGGCCAACAACAACCACGGCGTGAAGAAGTTCGTCTACGCGGCTTCTTCGTCATGCTATGGCCTCGCCAAGACACCGACCCGTGAAGACCACCCCATTGCACCGCAATACCCCTATGCCCTCAGTAAGCACCAGGGCGAGCAAGCAGTGTTCCATTGGGGACTGGTTTACAAACTACCGGTCAATGCGATCCGCATCTTCAATGCCTATGGCACGCGTTCGCGCACGTCCGGTGCCTACGGCGCCGTGTTTGGCGTCTTTCTCAAGCAAAAGCTCGCCGGCAAGTCCTTCACGGTGGTCGGCGACGGCACTCAGAGACGCGATTTTCTCTATGCGACCGATGTCGCAGAGGCCTTTCGCTTGGCCGCCGAGACCGAGATGACCAATCAAATCTGGAATCTCGGGGCCGGAAACCCGCAATCGGTCAACCGATTGATCGAATTGCTGGGCGGACCCGTCACCTATATTCCGAAACGCCCCGGCGAACCCGATTGCACCTGGGCCGACATCAGCAAAATTCAGCGCGAGCTTGGCTGGAAGCAAGAGGTCAGCTTCGAGGAAGGCGTCCGGCGCATTCTCGAAAACATCGATTATTGGCGCGATGCGCCGCTTTGGGACCCGGATTCGATTGCCAAAGCGACCGCCGGCTGGTTCAAAACTCTGTCGCCGCACACTTCTTCTGCGTCCTGAGCGGGGTTCGACTGGCATGCGCGTCATCGTTATCGGCCTCGGAATCCAGGGCCACAAGCGCCGCGCCATCGCCGGCAATGCCGTTGTAGCGACCGTCGACCCCGTCAATCCCGAAGCCAATCGCAAGTCGGTCGTCGATGTTCCTCTCGCCGACTATGACGCCGCTCTCGTCTGCACGCCGGACGAAAGCAAAATCGAACTGCTGACCTACCTGCTCGATAACGGCAAACACGTCCTGGTCGAAAAGCCGCTGTTTGCGCCAAGCGATGCCGATCTCGCCAAACTGGCGGCCATCGCCCGGGCCAAAGGCGTGACCTGCTACACTGCCTACAATCACCGCTTCGAGCCGCATTTCGTGCGCATGAAGCAAGCGATTGATTCAGGCGTGCTCGGCGAAATTTATAGCCTGCGCATGTTCAACGGCAACGGGACCGCCCGCCTGGTCCGCAATTCCGCTTGGCGCGACAAAGCCGCCGGCGTTTTACCCGACCTTGGCTCGCATCTGCTGGATACCATTCTCTTCTGGTTCGGGCGACCGGATACGCCGTTCCAAATCCAGTCGGCTCAACGCTTTGAGAACCGCGCCTTCGATCATGTGACGTTCGTCTCGAATGGGCGGCCATTGATGCAACTGGAAATGACGTTGTTATCGTGGCGCAACCACTTCTACGCCGACATCATGTCGGAAAAAGGGAGCGCCCACATACAATCGTTATGCAAATGGGGTCCCAGCGCTTTCACGCTGCGCGACCGCAAACTGCCGAGCGGCCGTCCCGACGAGGAATCTGTCACGCTGGTGCAGCCGGACCCGACCTGGCAACTCGAATACGATCATTTCCTAAAGCTTTGCCGTAATGGCACCGGTAACATCGAGAACGACATCTGGCTCAACGGTGCGCTCAACATGCTGTCGGCCGAAGCTTTGAAGCTTTCTCCTCCGGTGGTCGGCAAGTGACCGCTTCGCAGAAGCCTGTCATCGGTTACGCCGGGATGACCCATCTCGGCCTGAATTCGGCGATTGCCGCCGCCGAAAAAGGCTTCCAGATGGTTTGTTACGATCCCGATGCGAACCGCATCGCCGATCTAACAGCCGGCGTGCTGCCCGTGGTCGAGCCGGACTTGCCCGAATTGCTCGCCAAAAACACCGGTCTCATTATTTTCACCGCCGACGCAGCGGCACTGGCGTGTTGCGACGTGGTCTATGTCGCACTCGATGTCCCGACCGACGATCTCGGTCAGAGCGACCTCAGCGCGCTGACCGCATTGATTGAGCGCGTGGACGCGGCGCTCGGGCCCAACGCTATCCTTGTTATCCTCAGTCAAGTTCCACCTGGCTTTACCCGCCGCATCGCGTCACGTCTTCAACGCCGACCGGATTGCCTGTTCTATCAAGTCGAAACCT
>CAIYRG010000023.1 GCA_903928515.1 uncultured Alphaproteobacteria bacterium
CATCACCACGCTCAACCCCGGCCAGTCCACCGCCATCGACATGCTCGACCCCGGCGACGAGATCGTAGTCCTCAAATCCGGCCAGGTCGAAGTCACAGTCAACGGAGTCTCCTCCCGCATCAACGCCGGTTCCATGCTCTATTGGGCCCCCAACGACAAGCGCACCATCCGCAACATCGGCACCACCCCAGCCACCTACCACGTCATCCGAGTAATCTCCGACAAATCCCCCAAGTAAAGGGCACGCCGCAGTAAAGCGCACATCGCCGTAAAGGGTACGCCGTCATAAATGGCACGTCGTCATTCTGGCGTAGCCAGAATCTCCGTATTTATCTGTCGGAGTAGCAGCGGTCTTCAACTGGCCCTAAGCCGCTCAGAAGCTGGCGGGCTGAAGGCCCGCGCTAAACCTCCACCCCCCACCTCAATTCCGCGTTACGATTACCTCCACCATGTCCACCGTCCCCACCGCCGCCCTCACCTAGCTCTACCCCGACGCCCGCACTGCCCTCGCCGACATCGTCCACGACGACATGCTCCTAGCCATCGGAGGCTTCGGCCTCTGCGGAATCCCCGAAGCCCTCATCCTCGCCCTCCGCGACTCCGGCGTCCGCAACCTCACCATCGCCAGCAACAACGCCGGCGTCGACGACTGGGGCCTAGGCCTCCTCCTCCAAACCCACCAGATCAAAAAGATGATCGCCAGCTACGTCGGCGAGAACGCCGTGTTCGAGCGCCAATTCCTCTCCGGCGAAGTCGAAGTAGAGTTCTGCCCCCAGGGCACCCTAGCCGAACGCCTTCGCGCAGGCGGCGCCGGCATCCCCGGCTTCTACACAAAGACCGGCGTGGGTACGCTGATTGCCGAGGGCAAGGAACATAAGGTCTTCAACGGCGAGACCTATTTGTTGGAAACCGGCCTTGTGGCGGATCTTTCCATCGTGAAGGCCTGGAAAGGCGATGCCGAAGGCAACCTCGTCTACAACAAGACCGCGCGCAATTTTAACCCGATGATGGCGACGGCGGGCAAAGTCACCATCGCCGAGGTCGAGGAGTTGGTCCCGATCGGTTCGCTCGATCCCGACACCATCCACACGCCCGGCATCTTCGTGTCGCGCATCATTCAAGGTCCGCATTTCGAGAAGCGCATCGAAAAACGCACCATTCGCCAAAGTTAAGGAGACGCGCCATGGCTTGGACACGCGAACAGATGGCACAGAAGGCCGCCGCCGAATTGCAGGACGGCTTCTATGTGAATCTCGGCATCGGCATCCCGACGCTGGTCTCGAACTACATTCCCGACGGCGTCGATGTGATGCTGCAATCGGAAAACGGCATGCTCGGCATCGGGCCGTTCCCGACCGAGAACGAAGTCGATCCCGATCTCATCAATGCCGGCAAGCAGACCATCACCGAAATTCCGCGCACTTCGTTTTTCTCCTCGGCCGATTCTTTCGGCATGATCCGCGGCGGCCACATCAACATCGCCATCCTTGGCGCGATGGAAGTTTCCGAGCAGGGCGACCTCGCCAATTGGATGGTGCCGGGCAAGCTCGTGAAGGGCATGGGCGGTGCGATGGATCTGGTGGCGGGCGTGAAGCGCGTCATCGTGTTGATGGACCACACCAGCAAAAGCGGCGAGTCGAAAGTGTTGAAGCAATGCTCGCTGCCGCTCACCGGCGTGAAATGCGTGCATCGCGTCATTACCAATCTCGCCAGCTTCGACATTGACGAGAAGGGTCTGCATCTTCGCGAGCTCGCGCCCGGCGTCACACTGGACGAGATCAAGGCCAAGACCGACGCGGCGTTCGACGTCGCGCTTTAATCTCGGCCGTCATTCCCGGCACGCATCGCGGACCGCGATGCGTGGGAAGGGAATCCAGGTCTGTACGCAACGCACAACAGCCGCCGATATTTTTCTTCACGAGGACAGTGAATGCGCGCGCTCATCGTCGGTGGTGGTATTGGCGGGCTCGCTGCCGCTTTGGGCCTTTTGAAAGAAGGCTTCGAGCCGCTGGTTCTCGAACAAGCGCCGTCGCTTCTTCCTGTGGGTGCGGGCGTGAACCTCACGCCCAACGCGATGAAGGCGATGGTCTATCTCGGAGCCGACCAACACATCCGCGACACGGCTGTAGAGGGCGCTGGCTTCTTAGGCGTTGATCTGGAATCGGGCACCGAGATTTTTCGCCATTCGATGCTGGGCAAAGCCGCCAGCATTTACGGCGACAGACTCTACAGCACCTTCCGCCCCGATCTGGTTGACGCCCTGACGGGGAGCCTGCCCGCGCAATATGTGCGTCTGGGCGCTGCCGTGAAGGACATCTGGCAAACCGACGATTCGGTGTTCGTGCGCTTGGAATCCGGCGAAGAAATCTCCGGCGATATTCTGATTGGTGCGGATGGTTTGAACTCCGTCATCCGCGCGAAATTGTTCGGCCAACAGAAAGCGACCTTCAGCGGTTATGCCGCGTGGCGCTCGCTGATCCCGGCCGCGACCGCACCGAAGATTCCCTCCGACACGTTCACACGCACCTATATGGGCGATTCTCGCCACATCGTGTTCTTCCCCATCTGTAAGGGAAGCATTTATAATTTCGCGGGCTTCGTACCGGCGACCGAGATCAAACGCGAAGCATGGAACATCTCCAGCGAGGTGTCCGAGCTGCGCGATACCTTCGCGGCCGCCTGCGATGAAGTGCAGGACATCATGTCCTACATCCGCGAGACCTTCATCACCGGCATCTTCTTCCGCGATCCGTTGGCGAGTTGGACGCAAGGGCGCATCACATTGCTGGGCGACGCCGCGCATCCTGTGCCGCCCTCGGCCGCGCAAGGCGCGACCATGGCGCTGGAAGATGCGGTGACGCTTGCCATCTGCTTGCGCCGATATGGTGCGAAGAATTGCGCAGCCGCCTTTGCCGATTATCAGCGCCGCCGCATTCCCGCCGCCACGCGGATTCTCATTCAGGCGCGCAGCAATCTGCGGCTCTACAACGAATCCGACCCCGTGCAACGCAACGCGCGCACCGGCTTTTATCGCGGGCTGGCGCAAATCGATGCCATCGGTGATGTGATGCGTGGCTGGATGTATCGCCAGGATGCGGTGAAATCCGCCGAGAGACCGGTCGAAGATGTCGAGCGCGAAACCACCGGCATCAATCCGCTGAAAGCACCCGCCGCACGCGCCGCATATGAGAAATGGCGCACGGCATTGACGGCGTCGGACAACGCCGATGGCTGGATCGGTCAGCGTGCCGGTTACGAGCGCTTCGCGGCGAAAGAATTTTCTGCCCCGAAAAACACGAAGATTGAGACCATCGATTGTGGCGGCGGTCCGGCGCTGCGCGTCGCGGGCAACACGAACGGCCCTGCCCTGCTCTATCTGCATGGCGGCGGTTACACGATGGGCTCGGCGCAATCGGCCGTGGCAATCGCCGCGCGTCTCGCGCAGGCCATTGGCGGATGGGCGCTTATTCCCGATTACCGGCTGGCGCCGGAGTATCCGTTCCCGGCGGCGTTGGACGATGCGCTCGCAGCCTATAGTTGGCTGGTCACGCAAACCACCGCACCCATTTACGTTGCGGGCGACGATGCCGGCGGCGCACTCAGCATCGCGCTTGCCGTGGAAGCCAAGAAGAGCGGCCTCCGGCCGCCGGCTGCGCTCTACGCCATCTCGCCGTTCTGCGATCTCAGCGTGTCATCAGAAAGCGCCCGCGAGTTGGGGCCGTCTGACCCTTGGGTTAAGCGCAACACGCTGATGCTGTATGCCGCGCGCTACATCCAGGAAACCGGCGCGCATGACCCACGCATCTCGCCGCTGCACGCCGATCTATCCGGCTTACCGCCGTTGCTTATTCACGCCAGCGCCGAAGAAGCCCTGCGCGATGATGCGATGAACTTGTCGGAAGCGGCGAAACGCGCAGGCGTGAACGTCACGCTGCGCCTGTTCGACGACGCGGTGCACAGCTTCCCGCTGTTCGCGGATTTGCCGGAGAGCAAAGAGGCGCTGAATGCGTGGGCCGCCTTCGCGACGAACGCTTAAATATCTCCGTCATTCCCGGCGAGCATCGCGGGCACGCGATGCGAGGGAAGGGAGCCCAGGTATCGACGAAACGCTGCTCTGAAAAAAAGTGGCCACATTGCAGTATCACCGCAACGTGACCACCTGGGTTCCCTTCCCTCGCAGGCTTTGCCTGCGCTCGCCGGGAATGACGGCGCTATATTTGGTTTTGAAGCGTCACCAAAGCTTCACGCGCTTATCGGGTGCGAGATAATATTTCTGATCCGGCGTGACGTTCCACGCGCCGTACCAGGCATCGATGTTGCGCGTGGAGCCGTCGACGCGGAATTGCGCCGGCGAATGGGGATCGGTCAGCAGGCGCTGGCGCGTCATGCCTTCGCGGCTTTTGTAACGCCACACCTGCCCGAACCCTAAGAAGAAGCGCTGATCGCCGGTGTAGCCGTCGATCACCGGCGCTTGCTTGCCGTTCAGCGACAGATGATACGCCGCGTTGGCAATGGTGAGGCCGGAGAGATCAGCGATGTTCTCGCCGAGCGTCAGCTTGCCGTTCACGTGCATATTCTCGATCGGGCTGTACGTGTCGTACTGGCTCGAAAGTGCCGCCGTTTGCGCGTCGAACGCTTTGCGGTCCGCCGGTGTCCACCAATTCTGCAGCACGCCTTTGGCGTCGTATTTGCTGCCCTGATCGTCGAAGGCATGGCTGATCTCATGCCCGATCACCGCACCAATGCCGCCGTAATTCACCGCATCATCCGCGTTGGGATCAAAGAACGGTGCCTGTAGGATCGCCGCGGGGAACACGATCTCGTTGTTCGACGGATTGTAATAGGCGTTCACCGTTTGCGGCGTCATGCCCCATTCGGCGCGGTCGACCTTGTCGTCCAGCCGCTTGAGATCGTGATTCCATTCGAACACCGCGCCGCGCTGATCGTTGCCCAGCAGATCGTCGGCCTTCACATCGAGCGCGGAATAATCGCGCCATTTGTCGGGATAGCCGATCTTCACGACCATGCTCTGGACTTTCTCCAGCGCCTTGTCGCGAGTGGCGGGCGTCATCCAATCGGCCGACTGGATGCGCTGGCCGTAGACCTTCAGCAGATTGGCGACGAGCGCTTGCGCCTTGGCCTTGGATTCAGGCGGGAAATATTGCGAGACATAAATCTGTCCCACGCCTTCGCCAATCTCCGCGTCCAGGAAGCGTACGCCGCGCTTGTCGCGCGCAAGCTGCGCTTCGCGGCCCGTGAGTGCGGTGCCGAAGAACGCGAAGTTTGCATCGTCGAAACGCTTGGGCAGAAATGCCGCGTGATCGCTCAAATAATGGAAGGTGAGATAATCGCGCCACGTGGCAATTGGCGTTTTGGCGAACAATTCCGCCAATTTCGGAAACGCCGATTTCTCCGCGATGATCACACGGCGATCCCCGAGTTTGGTTTTTCCCGGAGGGGCCGTGATGCCCATTTCCGCGAAATATGTTTCCCACGGAAATTTCGGGGCGAACTTCGCAAGTTGCGCGATGGTGTAGGGGTTATAGATCTTCTCGGCTTCACGGGTTTGATCGCGCGGCCAATGCAGCTTCGCAATCGCGGCTTCCAACGCATAGATGCGCGCGGCTTTGTCTTTGCCGCCCGGCAGTCCCGCCAGATCGAACACTTGTGCAACGTAGTCTTTATAAGCGGCGCGCGCCTTCACGATGCCCGCTTCGTTGGACAGATAATAATCGCGGTCGGGCAAGCCCAACCCCGATTGGCCGACGAAAATCGCGTAAGCATCCGGGTTCTTATCGTCCACGCCGATGCCGGTGTTGAAGATGCTGGCCGTTCCCATCGGCACGGAGGCCATGGTGCGCGCCACATCATCGTAGCTCTTCAAGCCGTTGATCTTGTCGAGATCTTTCTGCGCCGGCTGAAGATTGGCTTTCTCGACACGATCGGTATCGACATACGAGCGATAGAGATCGCGGATCTTGGTTTCCACCGGCGACAGGCCGGCGTTCTTATCCTGCACCTGCTTGATGATGTCTTGCGTGCGAGTCTCGCTCAAAATGTCGAGGTCGCTGAACGCACCGGTCGAAGGCCGGTCGGATGGCACTGTCGCTGCGTCATACCAAGCGCCCGAAGCGAAGCGGTTGAAATCGTCGCCCGGCCTTACGCTCTTATCCATGCCCGTCAGGTCGACGCCCCATTGGCCGATAGCGGCATGGGTTGCGGGCGCCACCACCGGCGCTTTCGCGGCCTGGGGTTCCGGCTTCGCCTGATTTGTCACTGGCGGTTTCTCACCTGGCGAGAACAGCGAGCATCCTGCCGCCACCGAGGCGAGCATCATCACCGCAACCATTCGCATGAGTTTTCCTTTCGGCCGTTTCCTGAAGATCGTTTTCTAAAAATCGTTTGTACCGGGTGCACGCACGCACAAGGTGTAAAGACCCGCTTTTCGCCGCCTTCTCCGTGCGCTGCCAATAAATACTCCGTTAGCATACACAGACTTACTGTCCGACGATTCGGTCACCGCCTTTATAGCCGGGGAATCGGGCATGAATCTGTCGACACGCCTGACGATTGCCATGGTCTCGCTGGTGCTTTTCACGGCACTGGCAGTGGGCATTCTCTCCTATCGCAACATCGAAGCCGCCACGGTTCCCACGGAACTCGGCCGCCTGGACGGGCGCGCCAAGCTGCAGGCCACCCGGCTGGATGCCTATGTGCGGGGGGCGCGCGCCGATGTGCTGGCGCTTGCCGATACGCCCGCCCTTGAAGACATCATTTCTGCCACCCGAAATGGCGGCTCTGACCCCAAGGATCGCACGCCTTTGGCCGACCGGCTGACCCGGCTGTCGCGCAGCTTCATGTCCCAGCTCAAAGCCAAGCCGGAATATGACGAGATCCGGCTAATCGGAATCGCCAATAACGGCATGGAGCTTTTGCGTGTCGAACGCGCGAGCAATAACGGTTCCATTCAGATGGCCCCGGCCGGCGAGCTTCTGCCGCGCGCCGGCCGCACCTATTTCAAAGCCGCGCTGCATCTGCGCGATGGCGAAGTCTATGTCTCGCCGATCCAGCTCAATCGCGATCACGGTGCGGTCACCGCCAATCACGAGCCGGTGCTGACCGTCACCACGCCGGTCTACGATGGCGACAAGCATTTGTTCGGCATGCTGCTCATCAATGTCGAGATGGAACCCGCCTTCGCCGAAATACGCCGTGCGCCGTCATCGGGGAGCCAGATGTTCCTCGTCAACGAGCAAGGCGATTTTCTGGTGCATCCCGACCGGGCCCGCGAATTCGGCTTCGACCTCGGCAAACGTCACCGCCTGACGGAGAGCCTGCCGGCCCTGGTGCCGATCACTGCGGCCAACGCGTCTTATAATGGCGAGATGCAAGACCGCGACGGTCATGCCGTTCTGGTAGCCGCCGAGCCGGTGCGCTTGGCCGGTGGGCCGTTGGTAACAGCGATCTCCTTCTCGCTGAGGGGCGCCACGTTCTCCACCTTTAGCGCCATCAGCCAATCCAGCCTCATTGCGGCGGCCTTCGCCATTCTCCTCGCCCTGGCGCTGGCCGTGGTGATCGCACGCTCGCTCGCAGCACCGATGCAACAATTGGCGCAAGCGGTGTCGCACTTCACCGGCGAGGAAGATGTCGCGGTGCCACAGAATGTCAGCGGCGAAATCGGCACGTTGGCGCGCAGCTTTTCCCATATGGCGCAGGTGGTGCGCGAACGCACGCAGGCCTTGAGCCGCGCCAATGCCGATCTCATCCACGCGCAAGGCGAAGTGCGCGAGCACACGGAAAAGGAGCGGCTTTACGCGGCGGCCGTGGAATCCACCACCGACGCGGTTCTCACCACCGGCCTCAATGGCGAGATCTTCACCTGGAATCCGGCCGCGGAGAAATTGTTCGGTTACACGGTGGAGGAAGCTGTCGGCCGCAACATCGCTATCATCGCCTCGCCCTATCAGCAGGCAGAGCAGCGCCACATCCTCGACAAGCTCGCGAATGGCGAGGAGTTCAAGAATTTCGAAACCGTGCGGCGCGCCAAAGACGGAACGTTGCGCGATATCTCGCTCAGCCTGTCGCTGTTGCGCAACGCGGACGGCGAAGCCTATGGCGTCTCCGTGATCATGCGCGATGTGCAGGAACGCCGCCAAGCCGAAGAGATGGTGCGCGCGGCCGTGGAATCCGCGCCCAACGCCATGGTCATGGTGGATTCGAAAAATACCATCGTGCTGGTGAACGCCGAAGCCGAGCACATCTTCGGCTATTCCCGCGGCGAGCTGATCGGCCGCGACGAGGAAGTGTTGGTGCCCGAACCGGCGCGCGCGGGCTATCGGATGGGCCGCCAGGAATTCCTCAAGAATCCACGCCGCACGCCGGTGAGCGAAGGACGCGAGATTTTCGGCCTGCGCAAGGACGGCAGCGTGTTCCCCATCGAGATCGGCTTGAACCCGATCATGACCAGCGTGGGATTGATGCAGTTGGCCGCCATCGTCGATGTGACCGAACGCAAAGCCAAAGAAAAATTGCTTGCCGAACAGACCGACGAGTTGCAGCGCTCTAACGCCGAACTTGAACAATTCGCCTATGTCGCCTCGCACGATCTGCAAGAACCCTTGCGCATGGTGGCGAGCTATACCGAACTTCTGGCCGAACGCTATCAAGGCAAGCTGGATGCGCGCGCCGACAAATACATCCAATATGCGGTGGAAGGCGCTAAGCGCATGCAGCGCCTGGTCAACGATCTTCTCACCTTCTCGCGGGTGGGTCGCGTGCAAACGGCAAAGGCGCCCATCGATTTTGGCGAAGTGCTGCAAACCGTGCTGCGCAATTTTGCGCGCACGGCGAAAGAGGCCGGCGGCGACATCACCTTCGATACGCTGCCCGTGCTCATCGCCAACGAAAACGAGATCGGCCAGATCTTCCAAAATCTCATCGGCAATGCGCTAAAATTCCGCGCCAAGGACAAGCCGCCGCACATCCACATCGGCGCCCGCCACGAGCATAACAACTGGCTGTTCAGCGTCGCCGACAATGGCATCGGCATCGAACAGGAATATTCCGAACGTATCTTCCAGATGTTCCAGCGGCTGCACGACCGCGAAACCTATGAGGGCAGCGGCATCGGTCTTTCCATCGCCAAGAAGATAGTGGAGCGCCACGGGGGGCGTATCTGGTTCGAATCCGAACTCGATAAGGGCACAACCTTCTATTTCACCCTTCCCGGACGCCAAGAAGAAAAGACGGAGAAAGCGGCATGACAACGGCCCCCATCGAAATTCTATTGGTCGAAGACAATCCAGCGGACGCCGATCTGATGCGCGAGACGATGGAGGCGAGCAAGATGCACGTCGCCATCACCGGCGTGCGCGACGGCCTGTCGGCGCTGCAATATCTGCGCGGTGAAGCGCCGTATGAAGGCGGCAAACGCCCCGACCTGATCCTGCTCGATCTCAATTTGCCCAAGGTCAATGGCAAGCAGGTGCTGTCGGCGATCAAGAACGACGCCGATCTGCGCGGCATTCCCGTGGTGATCCTCACCTCGTCCAGCGCCGAGCAGGACATCGCGGCCAGCTATGGCCTGGGCGCCAATTGCTATGTCGTGAAGCCGGTGGATCTCAAAGCCTTTCAATCCATCGTGCGGACGGTTGAGGATTTCTGGTTCACCGTCGTCAAGCTGCCCCAGATGGGAGAGAAGATCGCAGCGCACAGGGCTTTCTCGTGATGGCCTTTTCGTGAGCAAGAGCGGCGGCGCGTTCAAGCTCCTTCTGGTGGAGGACAATCCGGGCGACGCCGATCTGGCGCGCGAACGGTTGGCCGATCTGCCCGGCTACGATTTCGAGATCACGCAGGCCTCGCGCCTATCTGAAGCCGAAGCCTTGCTGCTGGCATCGCCCGTCGATGCCGTGATCCTCGACCTCAATCTTCCCGACAGCCAAGGCCTGGAAACACTGCGCCGCCTGCGGCGTATCCGGCGCGAAATGACGATCATCGTGTTGTCGGGCTTTTCCGACGAAGGCTTGCGCCAGGATGCCTTACGCGAAGGCGCGCAGGAATTCCTGAGCAAAAGCGAACCGGCCTCGCGCCTGGTCGCGCGCAGCTTTCTCTACGCCATGGAACGCCATCGCATATTGGCCGAGCACGAACAGGTGGAACGCCTGGTGGCCGCCAATCCCGACGCCGTCATCGTGGTCGACAAGCAGCGCATCGTGCGCTTCGCCAACAAGGCCGCACTCGCGTTGTTCGGCGCGGCGGAAGAGGATTTCATCTCCGCACCCTTCGCCTATCCGTTCAGCGAAACCGCCGTGTCGCAGATCGAATTCGTGAAAAGCGACAAAACCCACACCGCCGAAATCCGCGCCGCCGAAATCGACTGGGCCGGCCAGCCCGCCTTTCTTGCCAGCATCCGCGACATCACCGAACAGAAATCGCTCACCGAGCAATTGGTGCAAAGCCAGAAGCTGGAGGCGATGGGCCTGCTCGCAGGCGGTGTGGCGCATGATTTCAACAACCTTCTCACCGTCGTGGTGAACTGCGCCAACTTCCTGATCGACGAGACGGCACCCGACGATCCGCGCGTTCACGACATCAAGCAGATCCTCGGCGCGGCCGATCGCGGCGAAGCGCTCGTTTCGCAATTGCTGGCGCTGACGCGCCGCCGCCCGAGCCAGCCGCAAATCCTCGACATGGCCGAGGCCGTGCGCGTCATGCAGCCGCTGCTCCGCCGCACCCTGCCCGCGAATATCGAAATCACGTTGAGCGCCAATCCGGGATTGTGGCCCGTACTTGTCGATCGCGGCCGCTTGGATCAGGTGCTGATGAATTTGTCGGTGAACGCAAAAGACGCGATGCAAGATGGCGGCAAATTGTCGATCGCGCTCGCCAACGAGTCGTTGCCGAAAACCGCGTCGCACGAGGCCGGCGACTATTTGGCGCTCAAAATCTCCGATACTGGCTGCGGCATTGCCCCCGACACGATCGGGCGCATCTTCGATCCATTCTTCACGACCAAAGCGCCGGGCAAGGGCACAGGGTTAGGCCTTGCCACCTGCTACGCCATTCTGCGCCAGGCGGGCGGCGATATCTCGGTGGACAGCACGCCCGGCCAAGGCACCTGCTTCACGCTGCTGCTGCCGCGCGCCAAAGGCCACGCCACCGGCGTATCCGGCCCCGACAACGCCGTGGAAAATCTGAAGGGAACCGAAACTCTGCTGGTGGTCGAAGACGACGCAGCGGTGCTCGACACGCTCACCACACTGCTCTCCAAGAACGGCTACACCGTTCTGTCGGCCACCAACGGCGAAAGCGCGCTGCGCATCGCACGCGAATACGGCAACAAAATCGAGCTGGTCCTAAGCGATGTGGTGATGCCCGGCATGAACGGCCATGACTTGGCGCGCAATTTGAAAGCGATGCGCCCCGATCTCAAGATCGTGCTGATGACGGGCTATGACAGCGTCAATACCAATGGTGACGGCGGCGAAGACGAAAACGTGCTCGACACCGTGTTCAAGCCGTTCAAGCCGGTGGACATGCTGCGCAAACTCAAGCGCGCCTGCGGCATAGTAAAGGCCGCGTAAATCTTAATTCGCGTCATCCGTAATCTCGCGCACTTAGGCTTATCTTAATTGCCTTTGTGGCAAATTGCCTGCGGGTAATCATGACGAGGCCAAAGAATTGGCCCTTTCACACCAAGAACCAATTGCCGAGCCGCCCCACACACCCGAAACGGATGTGCACAACGACGCCTCGAAGCAAACCGTCTTCATCGTCGATGACGAGGCCGGCATTCTCGATGTCGTATCGCGCGGCCTGCAAAAAGCCGGCTTCAATACAACGACCTTCAGCAGCGGACGCGCTTTCGAGCAGGCCGTCACGCGCGAAGCGCCCGATGTCTGTGTGATCGATTTGTCGATCCCGGATTTTGACGGCATCTCCATCCTGAATGAATTGGCAGCACAGGATTATCGCGGCCGCATCTTGCTGATCTCAGGCCACAGCGAACAATTGCTGCGCTCGGTCACGCGGCTTGCCGAAGATCATCACCTGCAGATCGTCGGCTGCATGCGCAAGCCGTTCACGCTGAAGCCGCTAATCGACGCGCTGAAGATCGTACCGGTAGATTCCTTCGCGCCCACGCGCGAGGACGTGCTGGAAGCGCTGCGCAACGATCAGATCGTGGTGCGCTATCAACCCATCGTCGATCTTCCCAATCGTCAGGTTGTGGCGGCCGAAGCGCTGGTGCGCTGGCAACATCCGACGCACGGGCTTTTGCTGCCGTCGAGTTTCCTCAACAAGCTCGACCAAGCCGGCATGAACGAACTCACGCTGCAGGTCTTCCGCAGCGCGTTCCAGAATCGCGCCATCTGGGGCAAGAGCGGTCAGAACATCTCGGTCGCCATCAACGTGCCGATCAACACGATCATGGACCCGCATGTGAATTCCGAGATCAACCGCCTGGCCGAGCGTCACAACACGACGCTCGAAGGCCTTGTGCTTGAGATCACCGAAAACGAAATGATCACCGACACCCGCGCACTGGCTTCGATTCTCTCGGGCATGTGCCTGCGCGGCGCGCGCGTCTCGCTCGACGATTTCGGCACCGGCTTCTCATCGCTTTCGCGGCTGCAACGCCTGCCCATCGACGAAGTGAAGATCGACAAGAGCTTCGTGCGCCAATGCGTGACGCACAACGAAGACCGCAAGATCGTGGAAGCCGTCGTGGCGCTGGCGCATGCGCTCGGCATGCGCGTCGTCGCCGAAGGTGTCGAAACCGAAGCCACGGCCGCCGTGCTCACAGAGATCGGCAGCGATTTCGCACAGGGCTTCCTGTTCGGCCGCCCCGTCTCCGCCAATGAAATCTCCGGCCAGATCTCGCGCTGAGGATTTAGAGCCCTCCTCCTCGCTGTCATGGCCCGCCAAAGCGGGCCATCCACCCGATGACAAATCGGAAATAGCGAATGGGCGGCCCGGTTAAACCGGGCCGTGACAGTTATGGAGTGTGAGCATCACGCGGGCGGATGGGGATGCTGCTGGAACGGGAACGGCAGCTCTTCGCGCGCGAACACGATGTAGGACAGAAGCTCGCCCAGATAGGTCACGGTCTTCCGGTTGATGCCCTTCAGTTCTTCGTTCTGGTGGCCGGAAATCGCGATGGCCACGAATTGCAGCGCGCCGAGCAACAGCACGGCCCAGAACACGATCCACGCCAACACCGCAAAGAAGATCGAGAAGAACAGCCGCGTGAACGGATAAGGCGGTCGCGGCGGACCGGCGGGTTGCGGGGGTGCTCCAGGCGGCGGGCCTTCGCCCGGCGGCGGCGCACCCACGCCCGCCTGAGAATAGCCGGGTTGCGAATAACCCGGCCCGGAATACTCCGCGCTGGAATTGCCGTTGTCCGTGGGCGTGCTCTGCTCCTCCGCTGCCAATCCGGACGAGCGCAAGGACGGCGCTATCGTCTCATGGGCGCGGACCGTGGCGGCCGTTTCGGCCAGCGGCGCGGTTGCGGCCGGCTGCGGCAGCTCAGGCAAAGCGGGCGACGCCACGCCGGGAAGGGACGATGACAGGGTCTCGGCGGAACGGGCGCCCGCCGCGGTTTCCGCCAAAGCCGTGGTGGCGGCGGGCTGCGGCGTCTCGTGCAACTCCGAAGTATGCAGCGTCGAGGTCGCATCCCCCGAGGTCACGGATAGCCCCGGCACCAAGGGCACGGACGTGGCGGCAAGGCTGATGGCGGAATCGTGCGGCAGCGACGAGGCCACTGGATTGGAATTGTTCGAATCGCTCATCGCACCCGTCTCCTAAAGCCCAAGGCGTCAAACACGTCCAAAAACAGCAAGCCGGCGAAGTAGCCGCCAAGATGGGCGACCCAGGCCACCACCACCGGCCCCGAAACGGGAACACCGATTCCGGTGATTCCGCCCAGAATATTAATCAGCACCCACATCGCCGTGAACAATAGCACCGGCCGCGACCAGATGGGCGCCAAGCCAGCCGGAGGTGCGGTCGCGTCCTCTTCTCTTAAAGAAGAAGGCGGCACGTAGCGCGGACCATAAAGAATGCGGATGCCCGCGGCCATCAGGCCGGCCACCGCGCCCGAGGCGCCCACCGCGGGCATGTCGGAGCCGGGATAGGCCAGCAGATGGGCCACCGCCGCCGTCACGCCGCAGAACAGAAAGAATATATAGAAGCGCAGCCAGCCGAGCCTGCGTGCCACAGCGGGACCGAAGGCGAACAACCAGAGACAGTTGACGGTGACGTGGCCCCATTCGCCATGCACGAACATATAGCTGACGAACGGCAGCAATTGCGCGAGCGCGCCCCCGTTCAGTAGGCCTCCGGCATAACGGGCCGGGATGAAGCCGAACATCAAGATGATCTGGTCCGACATTTCGGGCGAAGCGAAGGCGCGGATGGCGTGCGCCAGAAGCAGCGCCGCGATCAATCCCGGCACCGAAGCCGGAACATTGAAGACGGGCTGACGCGCCGAACCTTCGTGGAAGAACGCCATACTTACCGCCGAGTCCTGCTGATCGCCGCCTCATTGCCGAAACGGGACACTCTTCGCTCAACGCCGCGAGACACATTCGCGACGGTTAATGCGAACGCCTGTCCGAATCTGAACCGTTTTGACGCGCAGCACCCGCGCCCGCAAGTCCTCACCCCACTTTCGTTCGCACCCTGTGCCGGTTTGGAACGCGAACCGGCACATTCGTAAGACTTCGCCTTGGCATGGCGGTTGCTCTTAAAGGTCCGAAGCCAAGGCGGACCCCAACATGCGCCGTAGCAAGTTTTATCACCGCACGATCGCCGCTTTCGCGGGGAGTTTGAGCATTGCCGTTGTCACGGACGCCAGCGCCGCTGGGTTCAGCCAAAATGGCGATGCCGGCTCGTCGAGCTTCAACGCAGCCTGGGGCATGACATCGAGCTCTTCGATGAATGCCGGCACAGATCCTTCGATCCGCGACGCCAACGGCAACCTCACCATCGTGAATGGTTTGGTCGGCCCGGCCAATGTCAGCCAGCAAAGCGGAGTCGGCACGAGTTCTGCAGGGACCGGTACGTCGGGCAGCGGAACCTCAACAGCAACCGCCATCGGCAACAATTTAAGCGTTCAAGTTCAAGGCAACTGGAACACCGTCATCGTGAATTCGGCGCAGACAAATAGCGGCAATCAAAATGCCAATGCGTCGTTAAACGGCCAACTGAAACTTTGAGAACGGCTATGCCCCCCCGCGCACGCCGACACCTCTTCACACCCATCGCATTGACGCTTGGAGCGATCATGCTGGCGGGTTGTGCCACCACCACCGCCTCGCCGGTTACGGGCCGCTACGCAGCGCCCATCGGTAATGCTCCGGTGATCACCAACGAGACGCCGTATTCGCGCGCTCTGGAATGCCTGGCTGGTTACAATGCCGGACGTCCCGCCCCGCGCGTCGCGGTCGGTCAGATCGCCGACTACACCGGCAAGGAAGAAGCCGACGGTTCGGGCCGTAAGATCACGCAGGGCGCCGCGCTGATGGCGATTTCCGCGCTCAGCAAAGCGGGCGTCCGCTTGGTCGAACGCTTCGATACGTCGGTTGCCGAACTCGAATTGAAATACGCCAACAACAAGCTGATCGGCGGCGAACCGAACAACGATCCGTACCGGAAGATTCTGGCCGGCTCGATTCCGGGCTCCGATTATTCCGGCACGGGCGCCAAGAGCATCAAGGCGAACGCTTCGGCGAAGGCCTATGTGATGAATGTCGGTCTCGACCTTCGTCTGGTCGACACCAAGTCGCTCGAAGTCGTCGACGTGATCTCGTATCAGAAGCAGATCGTCGGCCGCGAAATCTCCGCCGGCGTCTTCGATATCTTCGGCACCAACATCATCAATGTCGGCGCCGGCGATTCCGCCCTCGAGCCGGTTCAACTCGCGGTGCGCGCGGTTGTCGAACGCGCGGTGCTCGAAATGGTGTCGCGCCTCTACGATGTGGGTCCGGATGCCTGCAATCCG
>CAIYRG010000024.1 GCA_903928515.1 uncultured Alphaproteobacteria bacterium
CTGGAGCGCCCGGAACCGGATTCACCGGGGCCAGACCATTGCCGCACGCCAAACTTGTTGGCGAGAAGGCCGGAAATATGGGCCTGCTCTTCCTGCATCTCGATCACGGCAAGGTCACGCTTTACACGGGCGGCTACGACACGTTCGTCGCCACGCGCACAGCCAAGCGTGCCCTCGATGCCGCCTTCGCCAAAAAGCAGGAAGCTGCGCGCGAGCACATGCAGTCCTTTGTCGACCGCTTCAAAGCGAAAGCTTCGAAAGCGCGTCAGGCGCAAAGCCGCATGAAGGCCTTGGCCAAAATGCAGATGGTCGAGCTACCCGTCGATGAACGCGTGGCGCCTATTCGGATTCCGGCCCCTGTGGAAGCCAGCCCGCCACTTATCACCATGCACGATGCCTCCGTGGGCTATGAACAGGGCAAGCCGATTCTGGAGCGCATGTCGATGCGCATCGATCCTGACGACCGGATCGCGCTGCTGGGCAAGAACGGCAACGGCAAATCGACGCTGGCGAAATTGTTGGCCGACAAGCTGCCGCTGATGGACGGCGAATTGGTACGGGCGCGCAAATGGGTGCCCGGCTATTTCGCGCAGCACCAATTGGAAGAATTGGATGGCTCGCTGACGCCCATCGAAACTTTGTCGTTTCTGCGCCGCGCTCTTACGCAGCAGCAAGTGCGCGCGCAATTGGGCGGCTTCGGATTTTCCTCAGACAAGGCGCAAACGAAAGTCGCCAATCTTTCGGGTGGCGAACGCGCCCGGTTGATGCTGGCGCTCGCCACGCTCGACAAGCCCAACATGCTGATCCTGGACGAACCGACCAACCATCTCGATATCGACGCGCGCAGCGAATTGCTGAACGCGCTGAACAATTTCGAGGGGGCGGTGATTCTGGTGAGCCATGACCGGCGGCTTCTGGAAGCGACCGCCGATCGGCTACTGCTGGTGTCGAATGGCTGTGTCGAACCGTTTGACGGCGACCTCGACGATTACCGCCGATTCCTGCTGTCGGGCGAGAACTCGCCGACACGGCGCGAGCAGACACCGAAGCGCGCCCGCGTGGCTTAAGGGCTACTGCTGATATTTAATCAGTAAAGCATTTTACCATTTTTGCTTTACTGAAATTTATATTTTTGCTATATGTGACGTCATGGACGTCACATATACGCGCACCGCCATCAAGGCCCTTCGCAATATGCCGCAGAAGGATAGTCGCGCGATCATGACCAAGCTCGAAAACTACGCTCGGGGCGCCAAACAGGACGTGAAAGCTCTCCAAGGTTCAGACCTGTTCCGCCTCCGTCATGGGGATTGGCGAGCCGTCTTCAGCCAGGATGGCCGCGTTGTGGCGGTGCTGAACGTGGCCAAGCGGGGCGAAGTTTATAGACGATAGTCCACCTGTGAGACCAAGGAGGGTCGACATGGACAAGAATGTGCAAATCATCCGTGACGCGAAGGGCGAACCCGAATTCGCGGTCGTGCCATGGAGAGAGTTCGAAAAGCTCCGCGATGCCGCGAGCGAAGATGTATTCCTCATCGCCGCCGGAAACAGCGCGCGCAAGGACGAGGCATTCCCGGCTGACGTTGCGAAGCGTCTCGTCGCCGGCGCTTCCCCGCTGAAGGTGATCCGAGAATGGCGGAAACAAACCCAACCCGATCTCACCCAGGAAAAGCTGTCCTCGGACAGTGGCGTTGCCAAGCTCTACATTTCTCAGATCGAGCGCGGCGCGCGCGGCGTGGGGAAGAAAGCCGCAGAAAAGCTTGCGGCGGCGTTGGATGTTTCGGTCGAAACATTGATGATGTGAATTATCACCAAGCACAAAGCTTGCGCGGTCGGTTGCGGCTATCGATCAACGGCGACAATAAGAGAACCACACGCCAGCCCCACACGAAGGCTGTGAGACGCGGCTTTCGCAAGTGGAAAGCCCCGAAATGATTGGTCGGAGAGAGAGGATTTGAACCTCCGGCCCCCACGTCCCGAACGTGGTGCTCTACCAGGCTGAGCTACTCTCCGGACCAGCGCGACCCTTTGGGGGCTGCGTTTCGGGAGCGCGGGTTATAGCCACGCTCCATCAGGGGGGCAAGCGCCGAACGGACCTGTTTTTGTCCCCATCCCCACCCAAACTCGGGTAAATTCTGCCCGTTGCCGCACCGGGGCCAAGCCGTTATGGTCCCGGCCCTTTCCGGCATTTGGTTCGGGATTTTGGGGCGTCGCCAAGCGGTAAGGCACCGGATTTTGATTCCGGCATTCGAAGGTTCGATCCCTTCCGCCCCAGCCACCCTTCGCTGCTACGCAGCTTCAGGTGGCTTACGCCCTACCCCAGTCTCTCCTATGGTTTCTCCAAACGAGAACACTCGGGGAGGACATTATGGGTTTCACTTTTCACCGAGCCGCGATGGCTGGTGCCGCACTTCTACTATCGGTGAGTTTCGCCTCTGCCGCCGACGCGCCCGCCAGCCGCAATGTGCGCAACTACGATCCGGCCCAAGTGCAATCGGGCACCTATGTGGGCGATACCGAGCACACGCGCGTGATGTGGCTGGTGTCGCATCACGGCTATTCGCATTTCTTCGGTCTGTTTCCGAAGATCGACGCCACGCTCACGCTGGATGCCAAGAACCCCGAGAAGAGTTCGTTGAAAGCCGTCGTGGATCTGAACACATTGGGCACGATGGTGACGCCATCGACCGGCAACGACACCTTCACGAAAATTTTGAAATCGGACCAAGTGTTCGACATGGCGAAATATCCGACCGCCACATTCCAATCGACCAAATTGGTTTTGACCGCGAAGAACAAAGCCACCGTCACCGGCAATCTGACGATGCGCGGCGTCACCAAGCCCGCAACAATGGACGTGACGTTCAACCAATCGGGCGAAGGCCCAACGCCGGGCTATCGCATCGGCTTCGATGGCACCATGACGCTGCACCGTTTGGATTGGGGCGTGGGCGCGGCGCTGATGGGTTCCATCGGCACCGATGTGACCCTGACGATCGAGAGCGAGTTCGTGCGCCCGAAGCCTGGGAACCCTTAAGGCCCCTAAACGTAGGCCGTTAACGGCTTCCACGGCTTGCTTCGTTTTTTGCTTACTTCGTTTTTTGCTTACTGGGGCTTAATGCGCCTTCTGGTGTATTCGCCCCGGAAAACCCGTAATTTGCCGCGACAAGCCTTCAGAAGCTTAAGCCCACCCAGGCTCACACACGAACCCAGAGGTTCTCATGAATCCGTTTGTTGCCCGGATAGCGCGTCTTTCGCGCCGGAATGTTGCCGTTGCCGCAATTGTTGCGCTCGGCCTTGTCGCGACCGGCGTGAATTACGCGCCGTCTGCTTCGGCGGCCGACGATCCGGGTGTGCTGCGCGCCACGTTGTCGAACGGGTTGCGCGTCATCATCGTGCGCAACACGCTTTCGCCGGTTGTCGCGACCTCGGTGAACTATCTCGTGGGTTCGGATGAGACGCCCGCAGGCTTCCCCGGCACGGCGCATGCGCTGGAACACATGATGTTCCGCGGCTCGCCCGGACTATCTTCCGATCAGTTGGCGGCCATCGGCAGCGTGATGGGCGGCAATTTCAACGCCAACACGCGGGAAGACCTCACGCAATATCTCTACACGATTCCATCGGAAGACGTGGATGTGGCGCTGCACATCGAAGCGTTGCGCATGCGCGCGATCTCCGCCACCGACGCCGATTGGGCCAACGAACGCGGCGCCATCGAGCAGGAAGTGGCGCAGGATCTTTCCAGTCCCGACTACGTGATGTTCGAGAAGATTCGCGCCGCGATGTTCGCCGGCACGCCTTACGCGCATGACGCGCTCGGCACGCGGCCCTCGTTCGATAAGACGACAGCGGCCGATCTCAAGAAATTCCACGATTCTTGGTATGCGCCCAACAACGCCATCATGATTTTGGTCGGCGATGTCGACCCGCAAGCCACGCTGGCCAAGGTGAAGGCGCTGTTCGACGATATTCCGCGCAAAACCCTGCCCGCGCGCCCTGTGGTGAAACAACAAGCGCAAGCCGCGCAGCGCCTGAGCTTCGACACCGACCGCCCCAACGGCAGCGTGGTGCTGGCCATGCGCCTGCCCGGCCTCGACAGCCCGGATTTTCCCGCACTCGAAATCTTAAGCGACGCAGTCGCCAGCCAACGCGGCGCGCTTTATCAATTGGTGCCGGACGGCAAATCGCTGGGCACGGAATTCTCCATCTCGCCATTGGGTAAGGCCTCCATCGCCTATGCGGCTGGCGCCTATGCCGAAGGTGACGATCCCAAAGCGCTTGAAGGCGACATCCGCAAGGTCATTTCCGATATCGTCAAAAACGGCGTGCCCCCGGAGTTGGTGGCCGCTGCGATTCTGCAGGAACGCCGCCAAGCCGAATTTCAGAAGAACTCGATTGCCGGCCTCGCCTCGGTGTGGGCGGAAGCCGTCGCCGTCTACGGACTGAACGAACCTGACGACGATCTGCGCCGCCTGGAGAAGGTGACGGTGGCGGATGTGAATCGCGTCGCGAAGAAATATCTCGACCTCAATCATGCGCTCACCGCCGTGATGGTGCCGCGCGGTTCGGGCGCGCCCGTGGCAGGCGGTGGCGGCTTCGGCGGCCAGGAGAATATCGCGCTCGGCGAAACCGCCGACACGCCTTTGCCCGATTGGGCGGAAGCCGCACTCAACAATCTGTCGGTGCCGCCTTCCACCATCCATCCGGTGGTCAGCACGCTATCCAACGGCATCACCCTGATCGTGCAGCCCGAAGACGTGAGCGACACCGTCACCGTGTACGGCCACATCAAGACACGCGCCGAGATGTTGCAGCCTATGGGTAAGGAAGGCGTCGCGCAGGTTCTGGGCGAACTCTTCTCTTACGGCACCGAACATCTCGACCGCCTCGCCTATCAGAAGGCGCTCGACGACATTGGTGCCGGACAATATGCCGGCAGCGATTTCTCGGTCGAAACGCTGACCGAACATTTCGACCGCGGCATTGAATTGCTGGCGGATGCCGAATTGCATCCGGCCCTGCCCGCCGATGCTATGAAAGTGGTGCAAGGCCAGCTCGCGCAATTGATCGCCACACGCAATCGCGGCCCTGCGTTCCTGACGCAGCGTTCGCTGCGCATGGCGTTGTTCCCCGCCGAAGATCCCAGCCTGAAAGACGCAACGGCGGAATCCGTCCGTGCGATCACGATGGACGACGTGCACGATTATTATCGCAAAACGATACGGCCGGACCTCGCCACCATTGTGGTGATTGGCAAGATTTCGCCCGAGAAGGCGCGCGAAACCATCGAGAAATATTTCGGCGGTTGGAAAGCCAATGGCGACAAGCCGAATGTCGATCTTCCCATAGTGCCCAACAACAAGCCCGGCGCGGTCGCCGTGCCCGATACGTCCCGCGTGCAGGATCAAGTGGTGTTGGCGCATACCATCGCGCTGACCCGCACCGATCCCGATTACTACGCGCTGGAATTGGGCAGCTCGGTTCTGGGCGGCGGCTTCTACTCGACGCGCCTGTCCATCGACCTGCGTAAGAATGCGGGCCTTGTGTATTCCGTCGGTTCGGATTTGCAGGCCGGCAAGACGCGCAGCGTCTACATGGTCAACTATGCCTGCGATCCGGATAACGTGTCGAAGGCCGGGGCCATCGTGGTGCAGGAGTTGAAATCCATGCAATCCACGCCGGTCTCCGCGCAGGAATTGCAGCGGGTGCGTGCACTTCTGGTGCGGCAATTGCCGCTGGGCGAATCCTCCATCGCCGCCATCGCGCGCGGCTTTGCCGGGCGGCGCGATCTGGACCTGCCGCTGGACGAACCGACCAACGCCGCCAAGCGCTATATCCAGCTCACGCCCGCCGACATTCAGGCCGCATTCCAGAAATGGATACGGCCTGACGATCTGGTGCGCGTGACACGCGGGCCTGCTCCGGGCTAGAGCCAAAGCTCCAACCTTCAAGCGCTCAGTGGTCCGCTTCGGCGGGGTCCTCCTTCGCATTGCTGCAACGCAACGCGAGAAGCTCGCGCTATAGTCCCACCAAATCGGGGAGCGATATGCACAACACCATTCGGCCACTTCTGCTTGCAGCAACCTCCGCATGGGCGCTCACCGCCTCCCCATCTTATGCCGCGTCTGCCGCAACCGATGTGACGGGCTGGGTGCAGACCAACAGCGTCAGCCTGCACTACCAACTCGTGGGACCGCGCGGCAAAGCGGGCGCGCACGCACCCACACTTGTTCTGCTGCACGAGATCGGCCTGTCGATGCAGAGCTGGGACGAGGTGATGCCGTCGCTCGCCGCCAATCACCGCGTGCTGCGGTATGACATGCGCGGCTTCGGGCTGTCGGAGAAAATCCGCAAAGTCAGTTTTGCCGACGAAGTCGCCGATCTGAAAGGCCTGTTAGAGGCGCTGCATGTCGAGGGCCCCGTCGTGCTGGTGGGCGCGGCGTTGGGCTCCACCATCGCGTTTGAATTCGCCGCCGAAAACCCGGAGCGCGTGGCAGCGCTCATCGCCATCAGCCCGACGGTGCGTATCAATCCCCCTGCGCGCAGCCCCAACGATCCCGGCACCAATGCCGGTGCTGATGTTTTGGACAAAGACGGCGTGCGCGCCTATCTCACGCCCAAACAGGCCGACACGATCTATCCGCCCGAATTGCGCACCAACCCGGATCGCCTCGCGCGTTTCTGGGGCATGGAATATGCGAACGATCCGGGAAGCCGCGCCGCCACGCTGCGGATGTTCGACTCGACGTTGGGCGATGCCACGCCGATGCTCGGCAAGGTCCAATGCCCCACCCTCGTCGTCGGCACAGAACTCACGCGCGCCGACCGCGCCGGCACGGAAGCCACCGATCCCATCGTGAAGGCGCTCCCCAAAGGCCAAGCCATCGTGCTGAACACCGGCCACTTGGCGGCCTTCGCGTCGCCCGAGCTTGTTGCGCCGGCGATCTTGAATTTCCTGAAGCAGCAGAAAGACTGAGTGCTGCTTATGGCGGCGGTTCGTCGGCTTCCAGCAGCCCGCGCAATTCTTCGATGATTTGGCGCTGCGTCTGAATCAACTGCTTCTCGTCGTCGTAATAGCCGTGCTCATTGACGAGCAGGCTCTCGTCCTTCGTCCGGAAGATATCGATCGTGCGCTTGGCATCGGTATCTTCAAGGCCCATGGCTTCCAGCGTCCACTCGGTGAGCAGCAGCGAGGAATGGTAGGTCTCGCGCACGATGCGCGTGACGCCGCGATCCATCAGCAGATGCACATGCCGCCGGTTGCGGGCGCGCGCCAGGATGGTGAGATGCGGGAAATGCCGCAGGGCATGCTCGGCCACTTGCAGCGACTCCTTCACGTCCTCCAGCGCGATGACCAGCACTTTGGCTTCCGCCGCACCGGCAGCGCGCAAGAGATCGAGGCGCGAGGAATCCCCGTAATAGGCCTGTCGCTTGAGCGCAGCAGAACCGGCGCCAAGAACCGTTCTTCGAGAGCGAACAGCATCGGCGAGGCAATCATCGACAGCGTGATGACCAGTGCGACGCGGTCGGAAATATCCGCCGCCATCACATTGCTCGCCACCGCCACGCCGAAGATGACGAAGCCAAATTCCCCCGCCTGCCCCAAGGCCACGGCGAAACGCGCGGCGTCGGCGTTGCGCTGCTTGCCAATTTTGGCCAGCGCGAAATTCAAAAGCATCTTGGTGGCCAGCAGCGCACCAACCACGGCGAAGATGCGGCCCGGCTCGGTGCGCAGCAGCGCAAGGTCGGCTGACATGCCGACCGAGATGAAGAAGATGCCGAGCAGCAAACCTTCGAACGGTTCGATGTCGGCCTGCAATTCGTGGCGGTATTCGGAATCCGACAGCAGCACACCGGCCATGAACGCGCCTAGCGACATGGAAAGCCCCGCCGCGTTCACCAGCGCCGCAGTGCCACCCACCACCACCAACGCGGCGGCCGTGAAAATCTCCGGCGTCTTGGCGCTGTCCACGAGGCGGAAGATCGGGCGAATGAGAAAGCGTCCGCCGACCAGCACGATGGCGAGTGCGCCCACGGCCTTGGCGACATACGGCCAAATTTCGCTCGACGTGACTTCCGCGCCGCCGTGCAGCAGCGGAATGAGCGCCACGACGGGGATCACCGCCACGTCCTGGAATAACAGCACCGCGAACGCATCGCGCCCGGCATGGGCGTTCAGCAGATCGCGCTCCGAGAGCATCGGCAGCACCAACGCGGTGGACGACAGCGACAGCGACAGCGAGAAGCCAGCCACGAACGCCACCGCCCAGGAAATGCCGAATTGGTGCGCGAGCGCGGAGAGCACCGCCGTGGTGCCGATCACCTGCACCGCGCCCATGCCGAACACCGAGCGGCGCATGATCCACAGACGCGCGGGACGAAGTTCCAGACCGATCAGGAACAACAGCATCACAACGCCAAGCTCGGAGACTTCGCCGATGCTGGCGAGATCGCTCACCAAGCCTAAGCCCGAAGGCCCGATCACCAAACCCGCCGCCAGATAACCGAGCACACTGCCGAAGCCGAAACGCTTCGCCAGCGGCACCGCGATGATCGCGGCCAGCAACAGAATGACGAGCGTTGTGAGAAACGGCATGAGATTGGGGCTTGGCTGGGGAGACCCGAGTTACTTAGGGCACCCGAACCGCTTTGCCCAGAGCGCGCATAAGAGTGGTTAGGAAGACGTATCGGTGAAACGCCGTTCCATGCGTGCCAGCAATTCCGTTTCGGTAAAGCCCAACGGCTTCAGACGTCCTGCGCGCGCCAACACGGTGAGGCCGATCAGCGTGGAAATCGCCAGCACAACATCGGCCTGCACTTCGCGGCCCTTCACCGGTGAGCGGCCGCTGGCTTCGGCAAAGGCCGTCATCGCCAGAATCAATTTGCCATTGAACAGACGCTCGGCTTCCGCCGGGGCTTCGCCCGATTGCAGAGCGGAGGCGGCAGCCGCCAACGCGCTGTTGGTGCGCAATGCGGTCAGCAGTGCATGCGCTGCTTCGGGCAGCTTGCCTTGCGGTGCGGCCTTCAGCGTGCGCGCGATGCGTGACAGATCGTCGGCCGCCACGTTGAGCACGAGGTCGGCGCGGTTCTGGAAATATTCGTAGACGCTGGCGGGCGCGTAGCCGGCTTTCGCCGCAGCCCCGCGCAACGACAATTCGCCCGCACCCTTTTGCTCCGCCAATTCGCGCGCCGCATCCACGATCGCAGCTTTGTTAGCCGCGCGCTGGCGCAACCGCCGTTCGGATTTTGGCTTCGGTTGGGGTTTGGGTTGGGTGCTCACGAGGCCGGATGATAAGCGATTCGGCGCGTCAAAACCGTGACGCTACGGGAAACGATTTTAGGTCATTTCGGATCGGGTTCGGGGTGGGCTGCCGTATACGCCTTTACCGCGGCGTTGAAATCGTTGCCGACCCGCGTTTTATCTTCCTGGCTCTGATTGATCCTGGCGACGATGTCGGTCGCAAATTTCGGATCGGGATCGAGGCCTTTACGCTTCATGTCGTCGGTCTGGCGTTTGAAATCCAGCTTCATGCAATTCGTATAATCGTCGGACGATTTGAGAAAGGCATGCACATCGTCCTGCACCCCCAGCAATTGGTCCTTCGTCGCGGTCGCGCCATTCGGGATGGCGGGCGCGAACGGTTCCACACAGGTGGTGGTGGCAGCGGAAGCCGCGGCGGAAAAACCGGCAGCGAAAATCACAGCGAGCGCTGCGCCGGACAAGATGTTGCGAAACATGAGGCTCCCCAAGAGCGGTTCCAAAGAACCTGAGGTCACATTGAAGCATAGATGCGGGCACGGCTCCAAGTCCGTGAAATCCCGAACTTTTCTGCGATTTTATTAAGACGCGGCAATCTCATGGCCAACCGACAGCGCGGGACCGGAGGTCCAGGTGTCGGAAAGCGGCACGCCGCGCTTTTCGATTTCGAGCAGCGCGTGCGCATAGCCTTGCGCAATGGCGTGATCGCAGGATTTCCAATCGCGCATGCCGATGCCGCGCAACGGCGGTTCGAACAGGAAATCCGCCTGCTCGCGCACCACACGGCGCTGGGCCGAGGAACCCACCGTGCCCGCACGCATCAGGATCGACACGATGGAGGGCGATCCCTGCATCCGTTGTGCGATCAAGGACCAAATGGAGCGTTCGCCATAGCGCGGATCGCGCGCCCGGAAATCGATTTCGCCGGACACGTCCACCGCGACGATGGGGCCGCGCGCCTCTTCGGCCATCACATCGACGGGCAGATTGTTCATCACGCCGCCATCGACCAGCAGATGCCCGCCCTCCACAACGGGGGGCAGAATGCCGGGCAAGGCCACCGAGGCGCGCAGCGCGCGCCACACCGGCCCGCTGCGGTGCACGAAATCGCGGCCCGTGGTGAGATCGGCCGAAACGCAGAAATAGGGTTTGACGAGATCTTCGATGCGCATGTCGCGGAATTGCTCGCGCAGCAACCGGCTCACCTTCGCGCCGCGCAGAATCGAGATCAGCGGCAGCGTGTAATCGTCCAACGGATTGGTTTCCACGAAGGCGTGCTTCATCCGCGCGATCAGTTCATCGATGTCCCATTCCATCGCAAGGCCGGCAGCGATAATGCCGCCCATGCTGGTGCCCGCGACATAGTCGAACGGCACGTGTGCCTCTTTCAGCGCTCGCAGCACGCCGATATGCGCAAAGCCGCGCGCACCGCCGCCCGCGAGCACGATGTTCACCGCCCTGCCCGCGACGAAGCGCGCCAGCCGTTGGATGTCGGCGGTGTTGCCGTCACGAATGTGATGATGCGTGCCGTAAAGATCGCGGCGGAATTCGATGTGCTCGGGCATGGCATGAGCCTGCCCGTGGGGATGGACCAGCAGCAGTTCCGGCGTCGCACCCAGATCGCGCTTGAAATAATTTCGCTCGAAAACGTGCAGCGGGACTTCGCGGTCGGCGCGCGCCAGCAACAACACGCGGTCGGCCTGGCGCAGGCAGAAATTCGTCCAGGCGCTATCGGGCTCGTCGCCTTGATAGAACACGATGTCGTGATCGATCTCGAAACGGTTGAACCATTCTGTGGTTTCGTCGTGCGTGGCGGAATCGAGCACCGCCGCCTTAGCCCCCATCGAGACCAACGCTTCGGCGATGCGCCGCGTCAGCGCATGGTCCTGCAAGCCGTTCTGCAGCGGGATCACCGCGAAGGTCTTTGGCTTCATCTTCTGGTCGGCGCCATGCGTGGTCTGACGCAAGCGCTGCACCGTGGTTTTCAGAAGATTGAGCATCACGCGCGGATGGCGCGTCAGCAAAGCCTCGAAGGCTTGCGGCCCCACGCGCAAAAGCTCGGTGTCGCGCAACGCCACCAGTGCGGCCGAATGCGGCTCACCCGAGAGCAGCGACATCTCGCCCACCGTCTCACCGGCCGGCACATGCGCCACAAGGCGCCGCACGCCGCGATCGTTCTCGACAAACACGCCGAGGCAACCGGTGACGACCAGAAACACCGCGCGGTCATTTTCGCCATAGCGCAGCAATTCCTTGCCGCCCGGCAGGCTGAACCAATCGGCTTCGGACAGCAGCCGGCGCAGCGCCGCATCCCCGACATCGTCAAGAATCGCAAAGCTGCGCAGCCGCGCCCGCAGGCCATCGGGAAATTCGTTGTCTGAGCGGAATTGCGTCAACAAGGACATATCGAACGTTTGTAACGCCGACGGGAAGTTCATGCCACGCCCCCTGTGACGCTTATGTGGCGCCGATTTCTCTGGGATCACGGTTTCAAAGCTAAGCCTTGTAAGCTTTGGCAATTCTCCCGCAATGCTGCGCTAATTGCGGTAAAGGCCGCGTTAGCACCCGCCTATGGCGACGCCAGCGCGCAAGCCTTGGTAGAGTGAGAGCCGGATTCGCGAGGACGGCATGATTTCCAAGGGTTGGATTGTTTTGGCAGCGTTGGCGATGGCGGCCTGCGCCACTGCGCCTGCGCCGGTTGCACCGCAACAAGTTCAAGCGCCCGCTTTGCCCCCACCCCCGCCGCCCATCGAGCAGCAGGTTGTCGCGTTGAAATCGCAGCTCTTCATTCTGGTAGAGAAGAATCGACAGGACGCAGGCAATTCGGCGAAGCCGCTCACGCTCGATGCCGAGCTTGATGGCGCCGCCCAAGCCCATGCCGATGCCATGGCAAAGGGCAAGACCTTCGATCCCGACAATGGCGACAATCGCGCCATCGAGACCTTGCTGGATGACCCAGATTTCGGCGGCTATGTCGGCGAGAACGCGGCGGCGCAGTTCTATACGGCCAGCATCGGCATGGACCCGCAGAAATATGCTCAAGGCTTTCTCGACATCTGGCTCAACAGCGAACAGCACAAGAGCAACGTTCTGTTCCCTGCCTTCGACAAGACCGGCATCGGCATCGCGGTGACAGGCGACGAAGTGTTCGTGGCGCTGCTGCTGTCGACCGATCTCGGTATGCAGAAGCCCTCCGCAGCGCCAGCGGCGCCAAGCCCCCCCGCGAAGGCTGCCACGGCCAGTCCACCAAAGGGCAAAATAGCCGCCGCCAAACCACCTGCCGCGAAGCCGCAGGCCGGCAAATGAGTGATGCGCGTAAGCGCTTGCCCTCCTATGCCGAATTTTGGCCATTCTACTTGCGCGAACATTCTCAAGCCGCAACGCGCGCGCTGCATCTCTTCGGCACCGGGCTTGCGGTGCTCTGCCTGATTCTCTCGGTAGCTCTAAAGAGCCCTTGGTTGGTGCTTGCAGCCCTGTTCGCAGGTTACGGGCCCGCTTGGGTGGCGCATTTCTTTGTGGAAAAGAATCGGCCCGCGACCTTCCTCTACCCCGTCTGGTCGCTCATTTCCGATTTCCGGATGGCCGGAATTTGGCTTACCGGCGGACTGCAAAACGAACTCGAGAAATACGGGATTTCCCGCGTGATCAAAGGCGATACGCGAAAATGAGCCCTTTTGAATTGGTGGCGAATCGCAGCCCTATCGCTAATAGGGCTTTAACTTTCCCCTGACAGGTTAAGGGGAAATTTCCCTGTAGCTGTCGGGGGTTCCCGTCGTTAACGATCCTTTACACAACTACTAGCCCTCGATACTTTATTTTGGGGTCCGACTATTACGAACGGCCAGATAAAGCAGAATTTGCCCTGGAACGTCGCGGGTATTCCGCCGGAGGCGAAGGACGCTGCCAGAGCGGCAGCGAGCCGCGAGGGCCTGTCCGTGGGTGATTGGCTCACCCGCCGCATCCTCGGCGAGGCCAACCGTCTCAGCGAAGGCGGACGTCTGGGCGAAGGCGGACGTCTGGGCGACATCGGCCGGAGCGATCCTAGCCGCAGCGAAACGGGCCGCCTGAACGCCGCCACGGACCGGCTGTCGGAAGAGACCTACTACGCCAATCATCGGGCGCGCGAAGAAGAAACCCGCCGCGATCGTGAAGACATGGTCGAGCGTGTGGCGCGCACCGAAGTGGAAGCCGAAGGCGCTTTCCGCCGCATCGAAGAATCCTTGCGTTCGATGACGCGCCGCTTAGAGACGGCAGAACGTTCGCAAAACGAGAACAACCGCACCGTCAGCGCGGCTGCACAGGAGATCAACGCCGCGGCCCGCGATCAAGCACAGGCTTTCGACAATTTGATCGATCGCATCGAACGCGTCGAACGCAACAGCGACGGCGCTTCATTGCGCGACGCCGTGCGCGGACTTCATCAGGGTCTCTCGCGGCTCGCCGATCAGATCGCGAAGACGGCGACCGAATCCACCAACCAACTCGGGTTGATGGCCGGCAACGTGGAAACGCTGGCCGGCAAATTGAACGCGCTGCGCGAGGAACAGACGCACCGTCTCGATGCGCTGCGCAACGAACATTTCGACAAATTCGAAGCGATGCGTGCCGAGCACGCCGCCAAGCTCGAGGCCCTGAACGCCGAGCACAGCGAAAAGCTCGCCGGAATGCGCCACGAGACGCTCGGGCACATCAATGCCTTCCGCAATGAAACTTCCAGCATGATGGAAGCGGCGGAAGCGCGTATCAGCACGGTGGAAGACCGCGTCCGCTCCACCGAGGCGCGCGCCAATCAAGCCAATCCTCTGCACGACAAAGTCTCCGCGCTCGAAGCGCACACCGCGAATGCCGAAGGCAAGGTGCAGGAATTGCTCGGCCGCCATTTGGCGTCGATCGAACGCAATCTCGAAGCCATCTCGGCGCGCATCGACAAGACCGAGCAACGCACCGACGTTGCTGTGCTGGAAGATTCCTTACGCACGATCACGCAGCGCTTGGACTCCAGCGAGAAACGCAATCGCGAATTGCTGGCCGAATTGCGCGGCGATGTCGGCGACACCACGAAGCGTCTCGATGCGCTGACGCTCGCACCTCCGGGTCCGATGGATCCGATGCTTTCGCATTCGGGTATGGGGCATCCGGGCCCGATGCACCTGGCGATGGAAGACGAGTTGCCGCCGCAAATGCTCGGCGACGAGCTTCCGCCCTTCCCCGAAACGCCGCCCTTCCCGCCCAACGGTTACGCGCAGCAAAGCCCATTCGCAGCCGAGCAGAACGAAGACCTGCCGCCTCTGCCGGGCTTGGAATCGAGCGACGTGTTCTCGGCGGAGCCCGAGGCACCGCAGCCCGGGCCCGCCGCGCCGCACAGCAGACCTCGGAAGTCGACACCACTCGGAAGTCGACACCACACGCAACCGCCGGAGCTTTACGAGCCTCGGTGGCGAAGGCGAACGCAAGCGCGTTCCGGTCGTCGCCGGAAGCATCGCGCTCATTCTGTTGGCCGCGCTTGGCGGCTGGCTGTTGCTGCGCGGAGGCAGTGCGCCGCCGCGTCCTTCGCAGCCCGCGCCCATCGATCAATTGCCGCCGCCCGCCAGTGGCCCCACCGAAGGCGTGCCGCAGCAGCAGAGCAGTGGCGATGGCTTCACGCCCGCCCCAAGCCAAGGTCTAGGCCAAGGTCAGGGCCAAGGTCAGGGCCAAGGCTCGGCCACGATCCACAACGGCGCCTCGTCTTCTCCCTATGGCGATAACGAGCCGCCGCCGGAGCCCGGCAACGAAGACGTCAGCAAGGTCTATCACGCGCCACCGACGCCGCCCGGTGCGATGGAACAGCCGCCGTCCACCCGCAGCGGCGCGGTCAACACGGCTCCGCTGCCAGCACCCACTCAGGCTCCGCGCCAGCAGGTCGGTGGCTTGCCGCCGCAACAACAAGGCGGCGCCGCGCCGACGCCCGCGATGGGCCAAGCCAATATCGGACCCAACGGCGTACCGCGCGTTTCCGGCCCTGTGGCGAACACCGCCGCGCAAGCCAACATGGCGACGCCCATCGACCGCCTGATGTCGCAAGCCAAGACGGGCGATGCGCGCTCGGAACTTGTGCTCGGTCTCAAATATCTCGATGGCGATGGCGTTGCAGCCAGCGATTCCGAAGCCATGCGCTGGTTGCGCAAAGCCGCCGAACAAGGCGTGGCGGTGGCGCAATATCGCCTCGGCACGATGTATGAACGCGGCCGTGGACTGCCCGCCGATCCCAAGCAAGCCGTCTACTGGTATCAGGAAGCCGCCAAGCACGGTAACCGCAAGGCGATGCACAATCTCGCGGTCGCCTATGCCGAAGGCTCCGGCGTCGAACGCGATTATGCCACCGCCTCGCGCTGGTTCCGGCAGGCGTCCGATCTCGGCCTGACCGACTCGCAATTCAATCTCGCGGTTCTGTATGAACGCGGCCTCGGCGTGCCCATGTCGCTGCAGGAAGCGTACAAATGGTATCTGATCGCTTCGGCAAACGGCGACACCGAATCCAAAGCGCGGGTCGATGCGATCGTCACGCAGATGCCGGCCGGCGACAAAGCCACGGCGGAACGCGATGCCCGCGCTTACCGCCCGAAGGCGATGGATCAGGATTCGAACGAAGCACCAGATCTCGCGTCTCTCGCGCCGTAATTCACGCGCCTATAATCCACGCGTTGGCAAAAACACCGTGACAGGCATCGCGGATCAGAGGCACAAGACTCTGGCCCCGCTCAGACGGCCATTGCATGCGCCGATATGAACATTCCCCGCCGTGCCTCTTCCATCGCGATACGCGGCGCTGGGTACACGCACTGCTGATTGTCGCGGCGATCCTTTTAGGAAACACAGCCGCGCGGGCACAGGATCTGTCGTCGGGTCTTTCCACCGACGTCATCCAGATCACATCGAACTTCACCGGCACCGAGATCGTGCTGTTCGGCGCGCTCGAAGACACGAGCCACGCGATCCAGGATCGCAACGCGACTTCCGATGTTATCGTCGTGATCCGCGGCCCCGACACCGACATCACCGTGCGCCGCAAAGACCGCATCGCCGGGCTCTGGATCAACCGCAAGCAAGTCGCGCTCGAAGGACTGCCTGGATATTACTTCCTGGCCAGCACGCGCCCGCTCAACCGGATCGCCGCGCCGGCGATCCTGGATCGCTTCGGCTTAGGGACAAACCATCTCACCGCGCGCACGACCGGGGCCGGCGACGAAGGGCCCGCGTTTCTTTCAGCCGCGGTGCGCACTTACACGCGCGAGGGCCTGTATCGCGAAAGCGGCAGCATCGAATTTCTCGGCCGCACACTGTTTCGCGCGCGTATCCCCGTGCCCGCCACCGTTCCCGACGGCCCCTATAAGGCCGAGGTCTATCTCTTCCAGAATGGCGGCGTGGTGAGCGCGCAATCGTCGCCGCTCTACGTCGACAAATCCGGCTTTGAGCGGCGGGTTTATAATTACGCCTCTCGCGACGGGGCGCTTTACGGCCTCGCCACCGTGATCATGGCGATACTGTTGGGTTGGCTCAGCTTCGCCATCGTGCGCCAGCGCGGCTGAAATTCAGCCTCTCAGAAATTCCGCCACCGCTTCTTTGTAGCGCTTGTCGCCGACTGTCATGTGGTGGTTACGGCCAGCAATGGTGAGCGCGCGCGCATGCGGGAAGCATTGCGCCAACCCGTCCGCTGGTCCGCTCACATCGTCGGTCTCGCCGCACACCACCAGAATGTCGTGCGCGATCTGCGCGAGCTGTTCGCGCGAGAACACAATCCGCGCGCGCCGCATGCACGCGGCCAGCGCTGCCAGATCATTCTTGGCCGCTTCGGCAAACCGCCGGAATTCGCGCGCCGTCGGGTCTGTCACTTCGGCTGGGTCGGCCGCGCTCAAGCCATCCGCGATGACGTCCGACCGGCTTTGCCAGAAATCGAAATAGGCGCCGCCGACGCCACCGAGCACTATCCGGCCCAGGCGCTCCGGCGTGTCATGCGCCAAGCGTATGGCGAGATAGCCGCCCATCGAATAGCCCATGATATCGGCCTTCGCGACGGCGCACGCATCGAGCACCGCGAGCGCATCGGCCGCCATAATTCCTTCGTCATATTGCATGGGATCGTGCGGCTTGCCGCTTTCGCCATGTCCACGGCAATCCATGGCGATCACGCGGATGCCAGACTTGGCCAGCCAGTCGTACCACCGCGTGTTGCGCCAGGTGATGGTACGGCTGGCCGCGAAACCGTGGATCAAAAGCAGCGGCTTGCCCGTTCCCTCATCGTCGTAGGCGATGGCGGTGCCGTCGGTTGCGGTCGCGAACTGGGTCATGGTTTTATCTCGCCTGTTGCGCAAACCGGCGCAAGGTTTAGCTTCGGCCTGCGAAAAAGGACACGCGATGAACCCCTGGTTTCTTATCGCCGCCATCAACGGGTTCCTGGCCGTGGCGGCAGGCGCGTTCGGCGCACATGGCTTGGAGGGCCGCGTCAGCCCACGCGCGCTGGAAATTTTCCAAACCGGCGCGCATTACCATCTCACCCACGCCCTCGCGATGGGCCTGGCCGCGCTCGTCAACCGCACCAGCCCGGCGGCGAAACCCGCACGCATCGCCGCCTGGCTTTTTCTTGCGGGCATCGTGCTGTTCTCCGGCTCGCTCTATTTCCTCGGCGTCACGGAATCGTATGCGCTGGTATTGGTGACGCCGGTGGGCGGCGTGTGCTTTCTGGCCGGCTGGGCTTACCTCGCCTATGCCGCGTACCGGATGACGCCATAGGCGGAACGCCGCATGAGCACGCCGCCGCCCAATATCGACACGTTCTCTTACGCCGCGCCGAGCGACCCCAAGCTCAAGCGGTTTCTTATCCGCCTTGTCGAGACGATGACCGGCCAGCCCTATTTGAAGTGGCTGTACGACGATAACCGCGCGCATCCGAAAAGCGGCGAGACATTCTGGGAGGCGGCCGTGCGCCGCCTCGAATTGCGCCTCGTCTGCAACGAAGAGGCATTGCAGAAACTTTCCAAGCAGGGGCCACTTGTGGTCGTGGCCAATCATCCTTTCGGCGTGAAGCCCGAATTTGCGACTGTCACTTGGTTTAAGAATGGAAAAATTCAGGAATGGGATGCGTTCATTATGTCGTCCGGACGTCCGCAACATGATGGCGGAATTTGGTCTCCGGCCGGGAATTTTACAATCACTCAATTGTTTGGCCCCGATTACAAAAGCCATGCTTTTCCGGTTCATAAAGATGGCTCGCGCGGCGGAGCGCCAATGCC